>CAYOEE010000148.1:0-4316 GCA_964402935.1 uncultured Alistipes sp.
CTACCACGACCACTCGATCCTCAAGGAGGAGAATGTCGAGGTGCGCAAGCTCCGTTTGCAGATCGCTGCCACCGTATCGCAGGTGATCCGCAAGGGTATGAAGCTCCTGGGTATCGACGTTCCGGAACGCATGTAGGGGCTTAAGAAGCCCCTTTTGAGGTGAGTTTGCAAAAATAAAAAGCAAGAAGCCATGAGATTGCCGGTCGGATTGGTCGTTTTGTTGCTCTTTGTGGCGTGTGGCCGTCAAGCCAAGCCCAAAGAGGCAACGCTCTACGGCCAAAAGATCTGCCTAAAGGACGCAATGCTGACCCTCGGCGGATCGGATACCGTTCGATTCGGGCGGATGCACGAGGGCGAGATTGCCGAAAAGCCGCTGCAACTCGTCAACGAAAGTTCGAAGCCGATGGTGATTCGCCAGGTGGAGCGCACCTGCGGATGCACGACGCTCGAATTTGAAAACGAGCCACTTATGCCCGGTGAAAGTCGTCAGATGACACTTCGTTTCGATGCGCGCGGCGAGTGGGGCTGGCAGTTAAAGCTCCTCCGACTCTACCTCAACGAGAACGAAGAGCCGCTCCGACTCTTTGTCGAGGCCGATATCGAGTAACGATTTTTGCAAACCAAGAAAAAAGCGTATATTTGCATAATTGACAAACCTAATAAACAGAGAAAACAATGATTAATTTCCTTCAAGCAGTACCCGTAGAGCCGCAGCCCGGCTTTATGCAGCAGTACAGTTTCCTGATCATGATCGGTCTGATGTTCCTCGTGATGTGGCTCTTCATGTGGCGTCCCGAGGCCAAGCGCCGCAAGCAGATGCAGGAGTTCCGCAACAACCTCAAGAAGGGTGATAAGGTGATCACCGCCGGCGGTATCTACGCTACGGTTAAGGAGGTCAAGGAGACGACCCTGCTCCTCGAGGTGGACAGCAACGTAACGTTGCGCATCGACAAGAACATGGTGGTTGCCGATCCGACGGGTCTGCAGAAGCAGTAATCGACGAGATTGCACGAATCAAAACCGCCACCCGACGTGTGGCGGTTTTTTTAACTATTTTTACACTTTCGAGATGAAGAAAACCCTTACCTACCCCACCCAAGGCACCTGTTCGCAGGCCATCATCCTCACGGTCGAGGAGGATACGATTTGCGAGGTATCGTTTGTTGGCGGTTGCCACGGCAACACGCAGGGCGTAGCGGCGCTTGTCAAGGGAATGAAGATCGACGAGGCGATTGCCCGCCTCGAAGGCATTGACTGCCGTGGTCGCGGCACATCGTGCCCCGACCAGCTCGCCAAGGCGTTGCGCAAAGCAAAATTGAGTTGATAGTTGCGATTAAGGCGAGTGCAGAGGCTGCTTGCAGACTTTGCCGAGCCGAAGCAACTAAGAAGCTGTTTAAAATTTATTTGCTTCATTCTTTTACGCTCTTTACGACTCCTTTTTCGCGTAAATCTCGTTACATAGGAACCCCTATGCGCCTCGAATTACGCGAAAAAATAGCCACAAAAAAGCTGTAAAATCATTTCGCAAACAAATTTTAAACAGCTTCTAAGAGCTGCCAAAGGCAGGTCAAAGTTGAAAGTTAGCTCAACAAGAAGGGAGATAGCCACCGGAAAGGCTATCTCCCAATTCTTTTTGTTGAGCGACTGAAAGCACGACAAAACTTTCAACTCTCAACTTTGAACTTTCAACTACTAATTGTCTTTGTTAAGAAAGAAGATCGGAATATTCGCAATAAACAAATCCTTGGCGTGGAGCTGATCGCGCTTGGCCAAAAGTTCCGATAGTTTAATGTCGCCGATCACATAGTTGCTCTCCGAGGAGATATACTGCTCGTGGATCGCATCGAAATCGAGCACATGCAGGATGTTGGTCTGCGAGTAGCGAACGTAGATCTTCAGCATGATGTCGGTCGTATAGTCGGGCTTCTGAAGGTAGTTCTGCTTCTTGTACTCGTAGCGGTAGTCGTGCAGACGGGCCATCACATCGCTCAGAATCGACGAGGCGGTCGGCAGCGAGCCTGCCCCCTTGCCGAACATAAACTGACGGTCGTAGCACTCGCCACGAATCACCACGCCGTTGTACTCGTCATCCACACTATATATATATTTATTGGGGCTGACAAATTCGGGCATTACGAACATCGTGAAGTGCTCGTCGCTCACCTTGACAACCTGCGCCACGAGCTTGATCTTCACCCCCTTCTCGCGGGCATACTGAATATCCGAGTCGTGAATGGTCGAGATGCCGTAGGTGAAGATGCGCTCCGGAGCAACGTATGCACCGAGGGCGTGCACGGTGATAATCACCAACTTAAACAGCGAGTCGTAGCCCTCGATGTCGAACGAAGGGTCGGTCTCGGCAAAGCCCAACTCCTGCGCCTTGCGCAGGGCACTCTCATACGGCTCTTTGTGGTCGAAGACGCGCGAGAGGATGTAGTTCGACGAGCCGTTCAGGATACCCTTCACCTCCAGCAGCAGGTCGTTGTCGTAGTACTCCTCGAGGTTGCGGATCACGGGGATCGAGCCACACGACGAGGCATCGTACAACAACGCCACGTTGTGCTTCTTCTGCAACTCGATCAGCTCGGGCAGGTGCTTGGCCAGCATCGCCTTGCTACCCGACACGACGGGAATTCCCTTTTCGAGGGCCGTTTTGACGATCGAGAAGGCATCCTCGGCATTGTTGATCACCTCGACGATGAGGTTGATCTCGGGGTTATTCAAAATATCCTCGGCCTTGTCGGTTAAAAGCGACGGATCGACCTCCACGCCACGGGGCTTCTTGAGGTCATGCACGCAGATTTTGACAATCTCGGCATGGGCATTCTTCGATTTGCGGATTACCTCATAGACACCCTGGCCTACGACACCGAATCCGAAAAGACCGATCTTAAAGTTACTCATTGTCAGTCAGATTATTGATAAAGGGGTAAATGATACTGTTCAGTTGCTCGTGCTCGACCAGGAAGCCGTCGTGACCAAAGGGCGAGTCGATCTCGTAGTAGCGCGCCGCAGGAATACGCGCCGTCAGCGCACGCATCTCGGCCGGCGTGAAGATAATATCGGAGGTAATGCCGACCACCACCGTCCGAGCCGTAATGCACCCTAAAGCCGTCTCCAGACCACCTCTACCGCGCCCCACATCGTGCGTATCGAAAGCATCAAGAATCGCCACATAGGAGTAGGCGTTGTAGCGGCGGCAGAGCTTCTCGCCCTGATATTGCTGGTAGGTCGAGGCGCGATGCACCGCGGGATTCGGCTCGTGGTCCTGCTGCGTGAGGTTGTAGCCGAGCGAGCCGCGATAGGTCAAAAGGCCGATGGCACGCGCGGCAGCCATGCCCTTCATACCGGCATCGTCGCGCTTTTCGCCATAGCTTTCGTCGGCGAAGATGGCCATGCGTTGCGTCTCGTCGATGGCAATCGTCCAGGGCGAGGCCTTGGCATCGGTCGCAATCAGGACGAGCTTCTCAAAGCGCTCCGGCTCGGTTACCGCCCACTCCACGGCCTGAAATCCACCCACCGAACTACCCACCAGCGTGTCGATCTTTTCGATGCCCAGTTCATCGGCCAAGAGGCGATGTGCCGAGACCATGTCGCGGATCGTGTAGCGGGGGAAATCGCCGTACCACTTCTCGCCCGTTGCGGGATTCACCGTGAGCGGGCCGGTCGTACCGTAGTGCGAACCGAGGATGTTGGCGCAGATGACAAAGTGGGTTGCCGGATCGAGGAAACGATTCTCCTCCACCGTGTGCGGCCACCAATCGGCCACATCCGAATTGGCCGTCAGGGCGTGGCAGACCCATACCACGTTCGAACGGTCGGCATTGAGCTTTCCGTAGGTGTGGTAGGCAATCTCCAACTCGGGGAGCGTTATCCCCGACTCGAGCGTAAATGGGCCATGTTTCAAAAGATTCATAGGTGCAAAGATACACCTTTGAGAATTAAAAATGAAAAATTAAAAATGAAAAATTGCCAAGAGATGAGGAAAGGGCTATAAAGGCGGAAAGGTCGGTCGTTGATGAGGCGACTGGGGCGACTGGGGCGACTGGGGCGACTGAAAAACTTCAACTTTCAGCTTTCAACTTTCAACTTTCAACTCTTTGCTCTTTCCTCTTGCTCTTCTCTTCCTTACTCGCGGGTTACAAAAATGTAACCCACAAGAAAAATGAGGCGTTGTGTTGTCGTTTTGGAAAATAGTTCTTAACTTTGTAGGTGATGTAAAATTTACGGAAGCGTAAGTTTATTCTTGTAGAGAAATCTGGTAAATTTCAATGCGATGATAATAAGCGACCGCATCTCCCGTCGTATCCGTCAAG
>CAYOEE010000149.1:0-4297 GCA_964402935.1 uncultured Alistipes sp.
AGCCACAAAAAAGCTGTAAAATCATTTCGCAAACAAATTTAAACAGCTTCTTATATTTGATGGGTTGTCGGAGTTTGTCGGCAACCCATTTTTTTATACCTTTGTAGCAAAGACAACGCAAACCATGGAAGAGAAAGAATTTTTCGATCAGTTTGAAGCGAAGATGCAGGTGGAGCTTTTGAAGTACTGCACCTCGAAAGGAATGTTGGAGGGTACACTCCTCTCGTCAGAGGATATCGACGAACGCTGGAAGGAGTATGCGCCCCACTATATGGCCGATGCGGTCAGCCAGCTCAACGACTATCCCGCCGCCGCCATGGCGTGGGCCGGCTATGTCGGTATGGCGGTGGCCAATCGCTGGGACGAGGATTGGGCAACCTATGCTACCGAGCCTTACGAGAAGCTCCACGGCAAGGAGGGCTTTGACGATATGGACGAGCACATCGTGCAGGATGTTTTGGGTTTGAAGCTCGATTCAAAGGAGGCACAACAGATCGAGGATACGATGCGCGGTTGTGCCCAGCTGGCCATTTCGCTCATTCGCCGTGAGCAGATCGAGGCGCAGACGACCAAGGCTTTTTACGTCTTTGCCCGCACGACGCGCGCTATGTTCCGCATCGGTGCTGCGTTGGAGCTTAAGCGCCTGGGGTATAAGTTCGAGAAGGCCAACCTGAGCGACCTGCCCCAAGCCTAAATTCACCTAAAAAACGCCTTCAGATGAAACGCAACGTAGCCTTGGCACTCTCGAGTGGCGGTCCGCGCGGTTTTGCCTATATTGGCGCAATCGAGGAGTTGGAGCGTCGCGGTTACAGAATTCACTCCGTAGCCGGCAGCTCGATAGGTGCGCTGGTGGGTGGTGTCTATGCTGCGGGGCGATTGGCTGAGTTTAAGGAGTGGCTCTTTACGCTCGACGGGTGGAAGGTCTTCTCGCTCATGGACCTCTCGATGGGTAAAAATCACTTCGTCAAGGGGGAGAAAATTATTGCCGCCATGACGGAGGTGGTGCCCGATGTCGATATCGAGTCGCTCCACATTCCGTTCCGTGCCGTGGCTACCGACCTCTATACGGGCGAGGAGGTGGTCTTCGACCGAGGGAAGCTCTTCACGGCCATTCGAGCCTCGATTTCGATCCCCTCGCTCTTTCGTCCCGTGCCGCACGGACTGACGACGCTCATTGACGGCTTTATCGCCAACTGCCTGCCCCTGGATCGTGTTGTGAGGGAGGAGGGTGATCTGCTTGTGGCGTTCGATGTGAACGATATCAATGTAGAGCGCATCCGTGAGACGCTGAGCCGTGAAAATACCGCCCTGAAGCACGACGAGGCTTTCGAGGAGCAGAAGCGGATGGAGATTCGTGCCGTATGGGAGGAGGCGCAGGCGATGGCCGATACAACCTTTGTCGAAAAAGTAAAGTATTTGGGTGCAAACACGTTGCCCCTCTTGCGCGAGTGGTGGAACTATACGGAGGAGTACGACGAAGATCGGGCGATGATCTACGGTGGGTCGTATTATAACCTTATTGACCGCTCGTTCAGCCTGATGAACCACCGCCAAACCGAACTCTCGATTGCACTGCATCGTCCCGATGTGGTGGCGCGTATGCCTTTCGATGCCTATGGTGATCTGGCGGATTATGCCAAGGCGGAGGAGATCTCCGAGCTGGGGCGTCGCTTGATGGCCGAGGCGCTGGATCGGTTTGAAGAGCAAAGAGGAACTACCGTAACGATAAAGCGTTTGTAGGAGGTCATGCGTGGCACGGCCATGTCGAAAGCCTCCAGAATGATGTGGATTGTCTGCGGTTCATCTACTTCGGGAGCGATGAAACGTACCTGTTCCTTGCCCTCAAATTTCAGTTCGATCGACCCGCGATAAGTGCCGGCCGGATCTTGCGACCAGTCGGTGCGGTACTCCTCGATGCGCTTTTCGGGATCTTCCTCGAGCCAGGCTCGCGTGCGACCCTTCTGTTGCCACATGTGGCCACGTACACGCCACGCGCCCTCAACATCGCGCGGATCTTTGTCCGAGATTTTAGAAGCTGTTTAAAATTTATTTGCTTCATTCTTTTACGCTCTTTACGACTCTTTTTTCGCGTAATTCTCGTTACATAGGAACCCCTATGCGCCTCGAATTACGCGAAAAAATAGCCACAAAAAAGCTGTAAAATCATTTCGCAAACAAATTTAAACAGCTTCTTAGCCGACAAAACCACCTCTTCGCCACTCTTTACGATGCGATCCGATCCGATCCCGGGGTGTCGGCCCACGCGGTGGGGTCGATCTTCGGCTCTTCACCCGGCAACAACATCTTGTATGATACACCCTCGGGAATATGCGTGGGGTCTTCGTCGCCCACATAGATCACGCTGCGCAACTCGTCGGCCGAGAGGTAGTCGGGATCGTGCACGCGCAGGTTGGGCAGCACCTTTTCGTAGGCGGCAAGCTGCTCCTCGATCCACGGCTCGCTGCTCCAGCCCTTGCGCTGGAAACAGGAGTTGGTCTGGATGATGGCATCAACCTGCATATCATTCAGTAGGAAATGAACCATCGAACAGCGGTCGTCAGTCTCGCCGTCGGTCATCACTACGACGCGCGGTTTTCCCTCCCAGGCGGGTTTTGTGTCGGGGACGGTGGCTTGGTTGCAATTCTGCATGAGAAGCAGGAGCGATGCGTAAAGGATCTTTTTCTTAGGGTGGTATTTTGTGGTTATTTTCCACGAGCCGCTTCGATCAGCGCCCACGGAATGTGACAATAGCCATCGGGATGTTTTACAAGGTAGTCTTGATGATAGGCCTCGGCAGGGTAGAAGCATCGGAGCGGTTCAACCTCCACCTGAAGAGGCTTGTCGTATTGCGATGCGACGCGGTCATAGACCGTGCGAATCGTCGGTAGGTCCTCCTCCGTGGTGTAGTAGATACCCGTGCGGTAGCGCGTGCCGTGATCTTCGCCCTGGTGGTTGAGAGCTGTGGGGTCGATTGTCTGAAAATAAAGCTCCAAGATGCGCTCCAGGCCGATCTGCTGTGGGTCGTATTGAACGTACACCGTCTCGGCATGGCCCGTACGATCGGTATAGACCTCCTCGTAAGCAGGGCTTTGGGTGTGGCCGTTGGCATAGCCTGCCTCCGTATGGAGAATACCGCGAATCTGCTTCAGAAAGTGTTGCGTGCCCCAAAAACAGCCGCCTGCCAGGTAGATCGTTTTCTTCGTGTCGCTCATCATGCATCTCTGCTTTTTGCAAAGATAGTGTTTTTGTGTCGAATTATACGTTCCTCTCAGCAATTTTTCGGTGATAATTCGGAACTCTTTTCGGCCTCATGTCAGGTTGCTAATTCGTAGAGGGTTAGCTCCGAATTTTCGATTTTGGATTTGATTTTCGGATCCGTAAATACGAAAAATATAGATTATTTTATTGCTATTTACTTAGAATTTAGTATATTTGTACAAATGATGCCGTTTTGTGCGTCGTTTGCTGAACAAGAATTTTATACCTAATTAACTGATTTTTAACCAAAATTTAATGCTTCAACAACCAACCAAACAGACAAAAACCAACTTCTTACCTTTGGGTATTGGTGATAGTTCGCTGATACTCAGTGAGTTGTTGTGGGGGGGGGACGTAGCCGCCGGCTATTCAACGACCGGTCGGATAGGGCTTCCGCTGCACTTCTCACCCCAGCCTATCCGACCGGTGGAAACACGCGGTCGGTATTCTAACCTATTTTAAGTTTAACTGAAAGAGTACTGACCAATGAAACATCGTTTACTCTTGTTTGTGCTCCTGTTGTGGGGCGCAATGGGTATTGCAAATGCCCAAAACATCGTTGTTAAAGGTACGGTTAAAGACTCCGCCGGCGAGCCGATTATTGGCGCAACGGTGATCGAAAAGGGAAATTCGGGCAACGGTATCAGCACCGACCTGGATGGTAAGTTTACCCTGACCGTTCCGAAAGGTAAATCATTACAAGTATCGTTTATCGGCTTCACAACCCAGGAGGTTGCTGCCGTGGCCGGTGCACCGATCGAGGTGATCCTCGCCGAGGATGCCGTGGCTGCCGACGAGGTGGTTGTGATCGGTTACACGAGCGTCGTGCGTAAAGATCTGACCGGTGCCGTAGGTTCGGTGTCGGGTGCTGCACTTGCTGCCGTGCCCGTAAGCTCGGCTGCCGTGGCTCTTCAGGGTAAGATCGCCGGTGTGCAGGTGACGTCGGTCGATGGTGCCCCGGGTGCCGATATCAATATTCGCGTGCGTGGTGGTACGTCGGTGACGCAGACCAACGAGCCGCTCTACATCGTCGATGGTT
>CAYOEE010000150.1:0-4291 GCA_964402935.1 uncultured Alistipes sp.
TAGCCACAAAAAAGCTGTAAAATCATTTCGCAAACAAATTTTAAACAGCTTCTTAGAATTCAAAATTATTTCCCTATCCGCCTTTTAAGCCTCTTCCGCCCTTGCTTGTTGATTTTGGGAGGCTAAATTTTGAATTTGCGAATGTTTCGCCGGATGCGGGCCATCAGCAGCAGGGCGGCGGCGCCCAGGCCGAACGAATAGCTGAGGAAGAAGCCTGAAGGTCCCATGCCGGCCGTGATGCCCAACAGGTACCCCGCCGGCATATTGATCAGCCAATAGGCCACTAGGGCGATCGGCATGATGATCTTCACGTCCTGCAATCCGCGCAGAATACCCACCGAGACGTTCTGCATACCGTCCCAAAGCTGGTACAGCGCGACAAAGAACATCATGTCGGCCGTCAGGCGGATCACCTCCTCGTTGTCGGTGAACAGGCGCGGAATATCGTGGCGCAGGAGGATGAAGAGCAGCGAGGCGATGAGCGACCAAAGCAGCACCAGGTGGTAGGTGGCGTGGGTTGCCAGGCGCAACTCCTCGTGGTTGCGCTCCCCGTAGCAGTGCGAGATGCGGATCGTGGCGGCCGAGCCGATCGAGAGGATCACCATGAAGGCGCAGTTGCCGAGGGTGATGGCTACCTGGTTGGCGCTCAGGGCGATCGTGCCGAGCCAGCCGATCATGATCGACGTGCCGACAAAGGCCGACGATTCGAGGAACATCTGTCCGGCAATTGGTAGGCCGATGCGGAGCAGTTGTACAACGCGCCTCCATTCGGGCAGTCGCAGGCGGAATCCGTGGAGGTAGGCGCGGTATTTCTCGTGATACAGGAAGTAGAGAATCACCAGCACGGCCGAAGCCACACGCGAGAGGGTGGTGGCCAAACCTGCACCCGCCGCACCCATCTCGGGCAGGCCGTAACGGCCGTAGATCAAAAGCCAGTTGAAGAGTACGTTGAGTAGGTTCGTGATGATCGTAATGGTCATGACGGTCTTCGTGTTTCCTGCCCCCTCGAGGAAAGATTTGAAGCCGAAGAAGCAGAGCATGAAGGGGAGGCTGTAGGCGAGCATCCGATAGTAGGGGATGGCTCCCGTCACCACCTCGACGGGCTGCCCCATGTAGTAGAGCAGGGGTGCAGCCACGTATTGTGCCGTGCCGACCAGAACGCCGAGCAGGGTGTAGAAGATGACGGCGTTGTTCAGGAGCGACGAGCACTCTTTGTGTTCGCCTCGCACGAAGCGCTCTCCGATGAGCGGTGTCAGACCCAGCGCCACGCCGATGCACCCGATCAGAATCAGGAAGGATATCGACGAGCCGAACGAAACGGAGGCCAGCGGCAAAGGATCCTCCCCGCCATACTGCCCGACCATGATCGTGTCGGCCAGCTGCGTGAGCATCTGCCCGAGTTGCGTGAGCACCACGGGGAGCGAGAGGGCGAGGTTCTTGCGATACTGCTCCTTATATTTTTGCCACAGGGTCATCGTTTAGAAACAGATTTCGTGAAAGGGTGCTTCCCCGATTTGAGCCGCACGGCGCGAGAAGTTTCCGCGATACATGTGAGGCCCGATGAGGTAGTAATGGCGCTTCGCCTCGCTCAGCACCAAAAAGTCGAGGAAGGTCTTCGTGTGCACCTCCTTCTCCCCCTCGACCACATCCATGTGGCCGATCTTGCCCGGAAACGTGCGAACGAAGTCGTAGCGGGCCACATGGCTCAAGAAACGAGCGCTGTCCGACGTGACGAGGATGCGCTCCTCGGGGTGTGCCGCGTGGATCTTCTCCAACTGAGAGCAGCAACCCTTCAGCAGCGCCTCCTGCTCCTCGGCCGTGAGGGCCTTCGGGTCGCGGTCGCGGTGCTCGCTGAAGTCGCCCAGCGACTCCAAAAAGCGGGTCGATACGGCGATGTAGGTGCGTTTTCCGCCCAGGATGGTCAGCTGCTCATCCACCAGCTTTTGCAACCACTCCGCAGGGCGGAACAGCTCGTGGAACGTAACGCCGAACTGCGCCTCCTCGAAGCGCATATTGGTATAGGCGTGCAGCTGCTTGTAGTCTTCGGCAAAGAATTTCTCGGCCATGCGACGCTGGAAACGGTTGTCGCGCTCCTCGTCGTAATTCTGCGAGGCGATATAGACCGGATGGGCGTCGAGCGCGTGGTAGCACAACTGCTCCTCGTCGATGCGCCAATCGTATTGATTCGGGATCAAAAACTCCTCCAGGCGGAAGGGAGAGGTAAAGTGCAGGCGGAAATCAAGCCCCTTTTCACGGCAGAAGCAGTAGGTGGTGCAGATGCCGCGCAGGCGATCGGCCAGTCCGCCGTGGCGCTTGCGACCGTCGAACATCGCAACGACCATCTTTCGTTTGTTCGTGGCACGCGGAGCCTCGGTCTTGTAGTAACGCATCAGGCGATGGCGTACCACACGGCGGAAGCGGTATTCGCTGTAAAAGCCGTAGTTGAAGGCGGCCTTGAGCCGTTGAAAGAGCTTCATGATTTAGGCCTCTTGTTCGGGGAAACCTTGCGCCTTGAGTTTGATCTCACCGCCGTCGGGCGTAACGAGGTAGCACCCCGTCTTCTCCTCCGTGATGTGGCCGATGACATCCACCACACCGAGGCGCATCACCTGCTCCTGCAAGGCGAGCGGTACGGTGAAGAGCAGCTCGTAATCCTCCCCGCCGTTGAGTGACGCAATGACGGGGTCGATGTGCATCTCCTCGCTCAGCTCCGAGGTCTGGCGGGCGATGGGCATCCGCTCGAGGTAGATGCGGGCACCGCACTTCGAGCTGCGGCAGAGCTGCATCAGGTCGCTTGCCAGGCCGTCCGTGAGGTCGATCATCGCGGTCGGTACGATTCCCTCCTCCTCCAGCAGGTCGATAATATCGGTACGCGGGCGGGGTTTGAGGTATCTTTCGAGCAGGTATTCATGTCCCTTGAATTGCGGTTCGGGGTGCTCGACATCGGATAGCACGCGCTTCTCGCGCTCGAGAAGTTGCAGACCCAGGTAGGCCGCCCCGAGGCTTCCCGTCAGGCAGATCAGGTCGTGCTGCCCGGCTCCCGAACGACGGGTTACACACCCCTTCTTCACTACACCGGTAGCCGTGGCCGTGATCACAAGCCCCGTCATCGAGGCGCGCGTATCGCCACCCACCAGGTCGATCTCCTGCTCCTTGCAGGCGAAGCGGATACCCTCGTAGAGATCATCGAGCGCCTCCACGGGAATTTTCGACGAGATGCCGAGCGAGATCATCAGCTGGCGCGGACGGGCGTTCATGGCCAATACGTCGCTCACGACAGCCGTTACGACCTTGTATCCTAAATGCTTAAGGGGAAAGTAGGTGAGGTCGAAATCCACCCCCTCGAAGAACGAGTCGGTGGTCAGCACCAGCTCCTCCTCCCCGCAGGTTGTGAGGACGGCGCCGTCGTCGCCTACGCCGAGGCGGGTCGAGTCGTGGTGTTGTTTGAAGCCGGCCGTCAGGCGGTCGATCAGCCCAAATTCGCCCAGTTGGGCTATCTCGGTACGTTTCTTATTCATGCTCGGAAAAAGAATTTGCAAAAATTTCCACAAAATTACGAAAACTTTGTGCCCATACAAAAAAATAGTGTACTTTTGTCCGTCGAAAAACGATAAACAGACTAATTATATGATCAATATCGTACTATTTGGTGCGCCCGGATGCGGCAAAGGCACGCAGGCAGCCCTGCTCAAGGAGCACTTCGGCATCGAGCACGTCTCGACGGGCGAGGTGATTCGCGGCCATATCCGTCGCGGCACGGAGCTGGGTCGCCAGGTGCAGGCCTGCATCGAGCGCGGTGAGCTGGCTCCCGATGAGCTGGTTATCAAAATGATTGCCGACTATGTGGCCGAGCACAAGGATTCGGCCGGCTGCATCTACGACGGCTTCCCCCGCACGACGGCTCAGGCCGTGGCTTTTGACGAGATTCTCGCCGAGCATGATCTGAAGGTCGATCTGATGGTGCGCATTACGGTCGAGGAGCAGGAGCTGATTCGTCGCATCCTGCTGCGCGGCAAGGATTCGGGTCGTGCCGATGATGCCTCGGAGGAGGTGATCCGCCAGCGTCTGGAGGTCTATTGGGCACAGACGGCCGTGGTCGCCGAGCACTACAAGGCGCAGGGCAAATATGTCAAGGTCGATGGCGAGGGGACGATCGAGGAGGTTTTCGAGCGTATCGTGTGCCAAATCGAGGCCGTGAAATAACCTTTTGGCCTTAAAAGGCTTGTTTTTAAGAAGCTGTTTAAAATTTATTTGCTTCATTCTTTTACGCTCTTTACGACTCCTTTTTCGC
>CAYOEE010000151.1:0-4200 GCA_964402935.1 uncultured Alistipes sp.
AACTTTCAACTTTCAACTTTCAACTTTCAACTTTCAACTTTCAACTTTCAACTCTTCGCTCTTTCCTCTTTCCTCTTTCCACTGAAGGTGTTATGAACATCACGAAGGCCATATTCAAATGCAGTTCGGAGCGGATTTCGCAAGTGCCGAAAGATGCCCTGCGCGATGTGGCCTTTATCGGGCGCAGTAACGTGGGCAAGTCGTCTTTGATCAATATGCTCACGCGCCACGGCGGGTTGGCCAAAGTATCGGCTACGCCCGGCAAAACGCGCCTGATCAACCATTTTCTAATCAACGACAGCTGGTATTTGGTCGATCTTCCCGGGTATGGCTATGCCCGCACCTCGAAGCAGCTGCGCGGAACGTTTGCCAAGATCATCACCGACTACATCTTCAAATGCGAGAAGATGCACTTTCTCTTCGTGCTGCTCGACATACGCCTCGAACCGCAGAAGATCGATCTGGAGTTCATCAACCTGCTGGGCGAAAACGGAGTGCCGTTCGGGCTGATCTTCACCAAGGCCGACAAGCTCTCCGCTGCCCAACGCAAGCACTCGATTGCCCGCTACGCAGCGACCCTCTCGGAGCAGTGGGAGGAGCTGCCGCCCTGCTTTGTCAGTTCGTCGGAGAAGCAGATCGGGCGCGAGGAGATCCTCGATTTCATCGAAAAATGTCTCAAAGCCGAGGCGGAATAGCCGTTTCGAAGAAAAAAGTCAAAAAAAGAGCCTCGAAAAGGCTCTTTTTTCGTCCGATTATTCTATCTTTGCACTAGCTAAAAAATCCCGTACCTATTATGGCTATTCATAAAATTAAAATCTTCGCCGGCCGTGCCACCCGTCCCCTGGCCGAAAAGATCGCAGCGAGCTTCGGAACATCGCTCGGTCAGTCGGAGATTCTGAACTTCAGCGACGGTGAGTTCCAGCCCACCTACAACGAGTCGATCCGTGGTTGCACGGTCTTCTGCATCCAATCCACCTTCCCGCCGACGGACAACCTGATGGAGTTGTTGATGATGATCGACGCCGCCAAGCGTGCCTCGGCCTACCAGGTGGTAGCCGTGATGCCCTACTTCGGTTGGGCACGTCAGGATCGCAAGGATCGTCCCCGCGTGCCGATTGGCGCCAAGCTCGTGGCCAATATGCTCAAGGCCGCCGGTGCCGACCGCGTGATGACGATGGACCTGCACGCCGACCAGATTCAGGGGTTCTTCGATATCCCCGTAGATCACCTCTACGCCAGCGGTATCTTCGTGCCCTACATCGAGTCGCTGCACATCGAGAACCTCTCGATTGCCGCTCCCGATATGGGTGGAGCAAAGCGTGCCAACACCTACGCCAAGTACCTCGGAACGCCGATTATCATCTCGCATAAGGAGCGTGCCAAGGCCAACGTAGTAGGTAAGATGACCGCCATTGGCGAGGTCGAGGGTCGCAACATCCTGATCGTGGACGATATGATCGACACGGCAGGTACAATCTGCATGGCCGCCGATATGCTCATGGCGCGCGGCGCGAAGAGCGTGCGTGCCGCCATCACCCACCCCGTTTTGTCGGGTCCGGCTTACGAGCGCATCAACGAGAGCGCCCTTTCGGAGGTGATTGTAACGGACACCATTCCGCTCAACCCCGAGAAGGATCTGCACAAGTTCACGGTGCTCTCGGTGGCCGACATCTTCGCCAATGTCATCGAGCGCGTACACAACTACAAAGAGATTTCGTCGATCTTCTTCAAATAAGAACGACCACCTTACACGACAAAGAGGGCTGTTTCTCACGAAACAGCCCTCTTTGTATGACATCCGCGGAGTTACTCCTCCTTACGGAAAGCCTGACGCCACAACTTCATCCACCCCTTCTCCTTCCGTTCTGCCTCCTGGCGACGGGCACGACGTCCCTCGTTGCGCATCAGGAAACGTTGCAGGGTCTGCTGCAGACGGCCCGGCTCGATGTTGCGGCGCAGCTCACCACCCTGGGCGATCGAGATACCGCCCGTCTCCTCCGAGACGATCAGGATGATGGCATCCGAAATTTCGCTCATGCCGATGGCGGCACGGTGGCGCGTACCGTAATCCTTCGGCACGTCGCTCTGCGTCACGGGCAGGATACATTTGGCCGCTACGATGCGATCGCCCTCGACAATCACAGCGCCATCGTGCAACGGAGCATTCTTAAAGAAGATGTTCTTCAAAAGCGACACCGAGGTTTTGGCGTCGATGGCAATACCTCCCTCCTCGATCAGTCGCAGATCGCTCTCCTGGCGGATGACGATCAGCGCACCGGTCTTCGTCTCGGCCATATCACGACAAGCCGTAACGATCGGTTCGACATTCACGGCCGACTGCTCCTCCTCGGCCGGCGAGAAGATATGGGCAATGAAATTGAAATGTTTCTGGCGAAGGCCGATGAGTTGCAGGAATCGCCTCAGCTCGGGTTGGAAGAGGATGATCAGGGCGATCGCACCCACCGAGATCACCTGACCAAGCATAGAGGAGAGCAACTCCATATTGAGCGCTCGCGTCACCACCCACAAGAGGTAGATGGCGATGATGCCCGAGAAGATATACGGGGCACTCGTACCGCGCGTGACGCGATAAATCCAATACATGATCGTTGCCACGAGGACAATATCGATCAGATCAATCAGGGTAAAAGGGATAAAATCCATACTCAAAGGTAGCTATTGCCGAGCAATTTTCCAAACATCAGGCCCAAAGCTCGGCGGTAAAGGCCAAAAAAACGCCGATCTCACGACGAGCCGGCGTTTTATGCGTTCACTCTCGGGTGGCCTACTTCTCGGCAGCGTAAAGCTCGTTCACCTTCTCGAGCACCTTCATGGTGATGTTGAGCGTCGTATCGGCGTCAAGCAACGAGTTGGCGTTCACGATCATCTTGTACTGCTTGTCGGCGTTGATCTCCTGCACGGCACGCATCACCAGATCCTGCAAGCGGTTCGTGAATACGCGGTTCTCCTCGTCGAGCGTAGCGGCCTCCTTCTGAGCCGACGACTGGTACGAAGCGACGCGCTTCTGGATACTCTCCTGCTTAGCCTGGGCGTCACGCGTGGTGATCAAACCCTTCTCGTACTTCTCCTGCAACTGAGCGGCCTCGGCCGTGAGCGACTGCTCCTTCTTAGCCCAGCTCTCCTGTGCCTTCTGGGTCTTCTGAGCCAGCGCCTCGCCCTCGGTCTTCATCAGCTCGCACTCGGCAAGTACCTGCTCAACGCTTACATAGGCTACATCCGAGCCACTAACCGACGTTACCTCACCTGCTACTGCCTCGCTCGTCGTCTGCTGCTGGCAGGAGGTCATCATTGCGCAAGCCGCAGCCAGCGCCAAAACAAAGATCTTTTTCATCGCTTTCGTATCTATTTTTTGTTGTATTTTTCGTTTTTTTAGCCCGAAGGATTGACAAAGGTAAGAAAATTTATTTATTTTTGCCCTGCAAACGTTAATTTTTACGCACAAAATGGCCTAAAGTGGAGAAAACAAGGCTCCACGCAGGGCGCAATGCACTGAAAACCATGTACGAATACATCTGCGGAAAGGTTGCCGAGGTGGCTCCCACCTATGCCGTCATCGAGGCGGGTGGCGTGGGCTACTACCTGAATATCTCGCTCGAGACCTTCACGGCCATCGAACAGGCCACCGAAGCCAAGTTGTGGGTGCACTTCATCGTGCGCGAGGACGCCCAACTGCTCTACGGATTCTCGTCGCGCGAGGAGCGTGAGCTGTTCCGCCTGCTGATCGGTGTTTCGGGCGTGGGTGGCGGCACGGCCCGCATGATTCTCTCGACCTACTCGCCCCGCGAATTGCAGCAGATCATCTCGGCCGGCAATGCCGTGTTGCTGAAAAATGTCAAGGGGCTGGGGCTGAAGACGGCTCAGAAGATCATCGTCGAGCTGGCCGGCAAGGTAATGAACCTGCGTTCGGCCCAGGCTGACGCCTTCGAGCAGGCCATAAGCAACGTCGCCCCCTCGCGTGAGGTTGGCGAGGCGCTCGAGGCGTTGCAGATGCTCGGTTTCCAGAAGGGCGCCTCGGAGAAGGTGCTCAAGGCCGTTGTCAAGGAGATGCCTTCGGCCTCGGTCGAGGAGCTGATCCGTGCCGCACTGAAACGTTTGTAAACAAAAAAACTATCGAAGAACCACACTAAGAAACTGTTTTAAATTTATTTACTTCATTCTTTTATGCTGTTTACGACTCTT
>CAYOEE010000152.1:0-4185 GCA_964402935.1 uncultured Alistipes sp.
ATTAAGGTGACCATCATTCCGCGCGGCAAGGCGCTGGGTGCAGCCTGGTACCTGCCCGAGGAGCGTCAGATCACCACGCGCGAGCAACTCATGGACGAGATGGCCTCGACGCTCGGTGGTCGTGTTTCGGAGCAGCTGACCTTTGGCGAAATTTCGACCGGTGCGCTGAACGATCTGGAGCGCGTGACGAAGCAGGCCTACGCCATGGTGGCCTACTACGGCATGAGCGAGAAGGTGGGTAACCTTTCGTATTACGACTCGACGGGTCAGAGCGATATGGGCTTCACGAAACCCTACTCGGACGAGACGGCCGTCAGCATCGACAGCGAGGCGCGTGCCTTGATCAACGAGGCCTACCGCATGGCCGAGCGCGTGCTCACGGAGCACCGGGAGGGGCTGAAGGCGCTGGCCGAACTGCTCCTGGAGCGTGAGGTGATCTTCACGGAAGATGTCGAGCGCATCCTCGGTAAGAGAGAGAATAAAGAGGAGAGAGCAAAGAGCGAAGAGGAAAGCGAAAAGAGCGCAGAGGAGAGCTTGGCGTGTGAAGAGGCAAGCGAGGCATAGCTCTTCGGCCTGAAAGAACAAAAACGAAAAACCCTACGGAAATGAATGATAAATTGAAAAACCTCATGGTGCGCACGATTAGCGGTGCGGCGTTGCTGGTGGTGGTCTTTGGCGGTATTCTTTGGTCGCAATGGTCGCTGGGTGTGTTGCTGCTCTTGCTGCTCGTCGGAGGCGTGCTGGAACTTTATAACCTTATCGAGAAGCAGGCGTTGCGGCCGCAGCGCGGGCTGGGTATGATTACCTGCGTACTGCTTTTCGTGCTGAACTTTATGTTGGTGTGCGACGATATTCAGATTCTGAGCAGCCACACGAAACTCTTTGTGCCCGCCTTGGCCTTCTTCTCCCTGCTCATTCCGCTCATGTTTATCTGTGAGCTATATCGCAAGCAGGAGAATCCGGCCGCCAATATTGCCACGACGATCCTCCCCGTGTTCTATGTGGCGCTGCCGCTTTCGTTGCTGCTCTACATTCCGGCGCTTGCAAGCGATACCTGGGGCTGGAATCCCTGGGTGTTGATTGCCTACATCGCCATCGTTTGGTCGAATGATGTCTTTGCCTACCTCTTCGGTATCGCCTTTGGACGTCATCGCCTCTTTGAGCGCCTCTCGCCCAAAAAGTCGTGGGAGGGCTTCTTCGGGGGTGTGGCCGGTGCGGTGACGGCTGCCTGTGTGGCTGCACACCTCTTGGGCCAATCCTACGCCGTATGGTGCGGTCTGGCGGTGATTACGGTCATCACGGCTGTCTTTGGCGATCTGGCCGAGTCGATGTTTAAGCGCGCGGCCGATGTGAAGGATTCGGGCAATACGATCCCGGGTCATGGCGGGGTGCTCGATCGCTTCGATGCCTTGTTGCTCTCGGCTCCGTTTGTCTTTGTCTATATGATTTCGATCTTCTAACCTAAACGCATAGCGCTATGAAAATCAATAAAGAGGGATATAAGATTATTGCCGTGTCGGGCGTCATCTGCCTCCTGATTTGGCTTATTTTCTATTACCTGCTGATGAATCGTGACAGCTCGACGCTCATCGTGGCGGCCACGCTGTTTTTGATCTGCTTCTGGGTTTTTATCGTCGCCTTCTTCCGCGAGCCGCGTCGCGTGCGCATCCACGATGCCGACCTGGTCTTCTCGCCTTGTGACGGCCGTGTGGTCGTAACCGAGGTGGTGATGGAGGAGGAGCACCTCAAGCAGGAGATGTTGCAGATCTCGATCTTCATGTCGGTGACGAATGTCCACATGAATTGGGTGCCCGTGGGGGGCGTGGTGGAGTACTTCAAGTACCATCCGGGTCGCTTCCTCGTGGCGTGGCATCCGAAGTCCTCGACCGAGAACGAGCGCACGACGACCGTGGTGCGCATGAACGACGGTCGCCCCGTGTTGTTCCGTCAGATTGCCGGCCTCGTGGCGCGTCGCATCGTGTCGTATATGAAGGTGGGCAGTCCCGTGGAGCAGAATTCGGTAGCCGGATTTATCAAGTTTGGCTCGCGTGTTGATGTCTTGGTTCCGAAGGATAGCACCGTGCTGGTCGAGATTGGCGATGCCGTGGTCGGTTCGCAGACTCCGATTGCACGCCTGCATAAGAGTATCGCCGAGTAGCCTCAAAATCGCCTCCGAAGGATGAAAGTCACTCCGCAAACCACGTTGAAGTTCCTCGCCGGAGCCGCCTTGACGGCTGTGGTGCTCTTTCTGTTGTGGTACTTCTCGTCGATTGTGGTCTATATCCTCGTTTCGGCTGTGCTGGCCGTGATGGGGCGTCCGTTGGTGCGTCGTCTGGAGAAGGTGCACGTGCGTCGTTGGCAGTTGCCGCGTTCGCTGGCCGCCCTGATGACGTTGGTCATTATTTGGGCCATTGCGGCCGTGGTGGGGATGTTGTTCCTGCCCCTTGTGTTCGATAAGGTGTACGAGTTCTCGAACCTCGACTTTGCCGCCGTGGTGGGGACGATCGAGGAGCCGGTGGCGCAGTTGCAGCGCTACCTCTCGGATCTCTTTGCCATGCCCGTAGGGGCTTACTCGTTGCAGGAGGCACTCGTTACGTCGCTCAAGGAATGGATCAACCTTGAGTCGATCAACCACCTCTTCTCGTCGATCGTGGGGTTGCTCCTCTCGTCGGCCGTGGCGATCTTCTCCATTTCGTTCATCACCTTCTTCTTTCTCAAGGAGGACGGCCTGTTCTACGCGATGGTGACGGCGGCCTTCCCGGAGCGTTACTCGGAGAACATCACCCGCGCCCTGGATGAGGTTACCTACCTCCTTTCACGCTATTTTAGAGGTCTTTTGACCGAGAGCCTGCTGCTGATGATTGCCGTCAGTATCACCATGACGGCCTTTGGTATGAAGTGGCAGGATGCCGCCTTCATCGGTTTGGTGATGGGGGTGATGAATGTCGTTCCCTATGCCGGCCCGCTGCTGGGTGGTGTGTTGTCGCTCTTTGTGGGACTTGTGTCGCCCATCGAGGGGCAGACAATCGGCTACACGGCCGCCGTAATCGTCGGCTCGCTCCTGGCGCTCAAGTCGCTCGATGATTTTGTCCTGCAACCTACGCTCTATTCGGAGCGCGTCAAGGCTCACCCGCTGGAGGTCTTCATTGTGATCCTGGCCGCCGGATCGGCTGCCGGTATCCTCGGTATGCTGCTGGCCATTCCGGCCTATACCGTGTTGCGCGTCTTTGCCAAGGAGTTCTTCTCGCAGTTCAGTCTGGTACGTAAACTTACGGAGAAGATCTGATGAAGCGGGGCGTGGTGATTTGCGGGGTGGTCGAGCGTGGCCGTCAGATTGGTCGTCGGATCGGTTTCCCGACCCTCAACCTGCCCCTTCGGGGTGTTCAGCCCCTGCCGTGTGGCGTCTATCGCTCCGAGGTCGAGATCGAGGGACGCGAGGGGGTGTGGCGAGCCATGTCGAATTTGGGCTATAACCCCTCGGTCGGAGGGGAGGAGTTGCGCCTGGAGAGCCACCTGTTCGGCTTTATGGGCGAATTGTACGGCGCACGGATTCGGGTGCGACTGATCGAGAAGATTCGTAACGAGATTCGTTTTGAATCGGTGGAGGAGTTGCAGGCCCAACTCGAAAAAGATAAAGAGATAATATTAAACAGATAAACTATGTTTTTGGATTTGACCATGCCCTACAAGGTGGCTGATATGAGCCTCGCGGAGTGGGGTAGAAAAGAGATTGAGGTCTCGGAGCATGAGATGCCGGGACTGATGGCCGTAAGAGAGAAGTACGGCCCGAAGAAGCCCCTGAAGGGGGTGCGCATCATGGGTTCGTTGCACATGACGATCCAGACGGCCGTCCTGATTGAGACGCTCGTCGAGCTGGGTGCCGAGGTGCGCTGGTGCTCGTGCAACATCTTCTCGACGCAGGATCATGCCGCCGCCGCCATTGCCGAGCGCGGTGTGCCCGTCTTCGCCTGGAAGGGCGAGACGCTCGAGGAGTATTGGTGGTGTACGGCCATGGCCATGTCGTTCCCCGACGGCAAGGGCCCGCAGCTCATCGTGGACGATGGCGGTGATGCAACCTTGCTGATTCATAAGGGTTTCAAGGCCGAGAAGAATGCCTCGACGCTCGACTATGCCCCCTCGTCGTATGAGGAGGAGGTGATCTTTGCTACGCTGAAGAAGATCCTT
>CAYOEE010000153.1:0-4173 GCA_964402935.1 uncultured Alistipes sp.
GGCACCCATCTCGGTCTCCTGACCCTTCTCGAAGCCACGCAGACCCTTCTTGGTCTCCTCACGGAACAACTCGTCATACGAGGGGTTGTAAATAATCTCCTCCACGCCGGTGATACCGTACTTTCTCAAATCTTTCTTGTCGATCATAGTTGTGTGTATGTTATTAAATTAAAACCTCTTATCGTGTTTGCACCGTCAAAAAAAGTACCACGTTTCTCCCACCTGCAATTCCGAGGTTTCGAAAAGTCCCTTTTTCGACGGTACAAAGGTATGAAAAGTTTTGAAATTGTGAAAAAAATAACATCAAATTCGGTGCGTTGTTCAAAAGAAATTTTATCTTTGTGGTCGATAGCTGTCAAGACGGTTAAAGATGTATGAGATAATCCAAAAAAAATAGAGAGAAAGCCTATGAAAAAGATGCTGCTTTTCGTTGTGGCCTTGCTGTTGGCCATGCCGATGACCCAAGCCAAGAAGCAAAAGGAGGTGGATCGTTTCCCCGACGGGACGGAGATCCCTGCCTGGTTCAAAGAGATCGAGCCGGTCGATGTGGATCGTCTGGGTAAAAAGTATGTGCTGACCGATTACGAAATCTTTGCCGATGGTCGCCTGCATACCGAGGAGATTCAGGCGTTGATCGATCGCGCAGCGGCCGAGGGGGGTGGTGTGATTGTGATTCCGCGCGGTACTTACATGACCGGCGGTCTGCACTTCCGCCAAAATACGCACCTCTACCTGGAGGATGGCGCTACGCTGCTCGGTTCGGACTTTATCGGCGACTATCCGCTTGGTAAAACGCGCATCGAGGGCGAGACCTGCACCTACTTCGGGGCACTGATCAATGCCGACGGCCTGGATGGCTTTACGATCTCGGGCAAGGGTACGATCGACGGCAACGGCCTGCGCTACCACAAGCAGTTCTGGCTGCGTCGAACGTGGAATCGCAAGTGTACGAACAAGGACGAGCAGCGTCCGCGCCTGGTCTATGTCTCAAATTGCAAGAATGTGCAGATCGAGGGCGTGAAGTTGCAGAACTCGGCCTTCTGGACAACGCATATCTACAACAGCGAATACGTCAAGCTCCTCAATCTGAGTATCTACTCGCTGGGTACGCCCGACCATGCCAAAGGCCCGAGCACCGATGCCATCGACCTGGATGTGGTGAAGAACGTGCTGGTGAAGGGTTGCTACATGGCCGTCAATGACGATGCCGTGGCCATGAAGGGTGGCAAAGGCCCTTGGGCGGACGACCCGACCAAGACCGAGGGTAATGGCGGTAACGAGAATGTGATTATCGAGGATTGCGTCTATGGCTTCTGCCACGGTTGCCTCACGCTCGGCTCGGAGTCGATCTACAACCACAACCTCATCCTGCGCCGCATCAAGATCGTGGAGAAGGCCAACAACCTGCTTTGGCTCAAGATGCGTCCCGATACGCCGCAGCGCTACGAGTACATCACCGTGGAGGATATCACCGGTCCGGTTAATAACTTTATTCTGGTTCGTCCGTGGACGCAGTTCTACGACCTGAAGGATCGCAAAGATCCCCCGATGTCGTACAGCGATCATGTGACGATGCGCAACTGCGACGTCGATTGCCGCGCCTTCTTCAACGTGGAGCGTCAGGACGATCAATACAAGCTCTCCAACTTCCATTTCGAAAACCTCACGATCCGCGAGAGCGGAAGCACCGATTTCGATCAGTCGAAGGTGGATGGGTTTGTCGTGAAGAACGTGAAGGTGGAAAAGGTCGAGAAGCGGTAGTGTTCTGACCAACACTTCTAACGAAACAGGGGCTGCTCAACATTCAGTTGGACAGCCCCTCTTGTGTGCAGGTGTTTTAGAACAAATCCCGCGTGCGGATATCGTCCCGCCATTGGTGATCTTTGGGGAAGGGTTTGCTGTCCCAGGCCTTGCAGGCGGTCCAGGGTTGGGCAGCATCGCTCCAGAAGGGGTGCGTGGCAGGCAATCCGAGTGGCAGGAAGGCGAGCGAAGTGAGGTAGAGACTGCCGTTGTTGGTGTACCAGTCGGCGATTTCGGGCTGGCGACCTACGAACCCGATCGTGAGGAAACCGCCCTTGTTGAAGTTCTCGCGCCCATCGAACATCCGATGCATGACGGCCGTCAGGGCGGCGCGAACCTGTCCGTAGGTAAGTCCGGCAGGCAGTTTCTCGTACCACGCCATCAGTGCCAGCGGTTGCATGGCCGCCATGCGGTAGGGGATCGAGCGCCCGAATACGGGGAAAGTGCCTTCGGGTGAGATCATTCGCTCCAGCACGAGACTGAATTTTTGAGCACGCTTCAAGGCGCGACGGTAGTAATCTCCGTAGTGAATCCGTGTGTGGGCCTTGGCGTCCTTCATCGCCTGAAGGGTCTCCAGGTACATGGCGTGGAAGACATAGCTGCTGTAATAGTCAAAGGCAAACGAAGGGCCGTCGGCATACCAGCCGTCCCCCGTGTACCACTCCTCCACCTTGCGGATGGCGGAGTTTACGCGGTAGGCATCGTACTCGGCGCCCGCCTTGGCCAAAAACGACTCGATCGTGGAGGAGAACAACAGCCAATTCGTGTAGGGAGGATCAATGCTGCGCAGACGGATGAAGCGTTCGATGTAGCGTGCTTTGGTCGTGGCATCCAGCGGCTCCCACAGCGCCTCGTAGCCTCGCAGGAAGCTCTCGGCCAGGTAGGCGGCATCGACCAGCGCCTGCCCCTCGCCCTCCCACAGCAGGTAGTCGGGGCTGGCGGGGTTCACGGCATTGGCGTAGCTCTTCAAGGCCCAGGTGCGAAGTTCGCGGCGCATCGCCCCCTCCTCCGTGTCGTCGTCGGGGAGCGAGAGCCAAGGTGCAACGCCGGCCATCAAACGCCCAAAGGCCTCCATGTAGGTCACCTTCCGATTGCGCCCGTCCCAGGTGGGGCTGACCTCCACCTCCATCTGTTGTTGCAGTTTTCCCTCGGCCATGTTGCTCAAAACGGGTGCTGCCATGCGGTAGAGCAGGTTGCTCCAATAGGCACGATCCGGCTGCGTCTGCGCCTCCAGGTAGCGCACATACTCGCAGGCGGCCAGCAGGAAAGCGCCTACACCGAAATTGGCCGTTGAGTTGGCATCCACGATCTGCCCGGGGATGGCCTTCTCGCCGATCGGCTGCACATAGCCCACGCGGCCATCCTTTTGCAGGGCGGTCGTTCGCAGGTAGTGCCACGCCTTTTGGATGGTCGGCAGGTAGGTTGCCCGATCCAGGTAGCCGTTATTGATGCCCCACAAAAGGCCGTAGGTGAAGAAGGCCGTACCGCTTGTTTCGGGACCCGGGGCGTGGTCGGGGTCCATCATGCTACGCGTCCAATACCCCTCGGGCTGTTGTGTTGCGGCCACCGCCTGGGCCATCCGCACAAACTTATCGACAAAGAACTGCCGATGCTCGTACTCCGCAGGGAGATCCTTGAGCACCTTGGCCAAACCGGCCATAACCCAGCCGTCGCCACGCGCCCAGAAATCCTTCTTCCCGTTGGCGCTTTGATGCTTCGGATAGACATACTTCGCATCGCGGTAGTAAAGCCCCGTTTCGTCGTCGTACATGATGCTGTCCGAGTAGCAGATATACTCATAAAGTTTGTTCAGGTAGCGTTGATTCCCCGTTATGCCGTAGAGCTTGGTCATGACGGGCATCACCATGTAAAGGCCGTCGGCCCACCACCAATAGTCCTTTTGCGGGGTGCTCATCTGATACTCCATCACCTCGCGTGCGCGTGCGATTTTAGATTCGTCGGGTTGGATGCGGTAGAGATCGACATAGGTCTGAAAGCAGATTTGGTAGTCGCCAAAGAGGACAAACTCATCCCCCTCGCCGTAGGGGGCGTATCGCCACTCGGCCTTGTTGTTGCTCTTTGCTCCGCGCCAGGCGTTGTGCTCGGCCCAGGCCTCCGAGTAGGCGCGGTAACGCTCGTCGCCGGTTAGGAAGTAGGCCTCCATGTTGCCCGTGTGGTAGGCGGCATGATCCCAAAAGGAGCGCACTTGGGGTTTGTTGTTCGCTTGCCAATAGCCGTTCACGCGCTCGATGATTTTTCTCACCTCCTCCGCTTCGGTCGGCCTCGCGGCCCACGCGGCAGTCGTTACGTAGAGCAGTACTACGCAGCAAATCAGCATCTTCAATCGTTTCTCCATAGTGTTATTGCTTTTTA
>CAYOEE010000154.1:0-4166 GCA_964402935.1 uncultured Alistipes sp.
TTCAGCAGATACCTTAATAACATAGGTAAAAATTCAAAATTCAAAATGCAAAATGTAAAATGTAAAATTCAAAATGCAACCTAATTTTGAATTCTAAATTTTGAATTCTAAATTCTAAACTTCTCCCTTTCGCCCATGTACGGCCTGTGTGACTGCAACAACTTCTTCGTCTCGTGTGAGCGTGTTTTCCGACCCGATTTGGAGGGTCGGCCGGTGGTTGTATTATCCAACAACGACGGATGTGTGGTTGCCCGTTCAAACGAGGCCAAGGCGATTGGTATCGGGATGGGGCAACCCTATTTTCAGGTACGCGGGCTTTTGGAACGTCACGGGGGCACGGTTTTTTCGTCCAACTTCACGCTCTATGGCGATCTCTCGAGGCGGGTGATGGCCACCTTGCGTGCGCAGGTTTCCGAGATTGAGATCTACTCGATTGATGAGGCTTTCTTCAACCTCGAGGGATATGACGAACCGCTCGATGAGCTGGGGCGGAAGATCCGCGCCACGATCCGTCGCCATACGGGGATTCCGGTAAGCATCGGCATTGCCCCCACAAAAACCCTTGCCAAGATTGCCGCCAAGCTGGCCAAGCAGTATCCCAAGTTGGGCGGCTGTTGCTATATGCACCGCGAGGAGGATATCCGCAAGGTGCTCACGAAATTTCCGCTACGCGATGTCTGGGGAATCGGCCGTCGCTACGGCAAGGCTTTTGATCAGATGCAGATTCTCACGGCTCAACAATTCATCGAGCTGGACAAGCAGTGGGTGCAGGGACGCATGGGAATTACGGGCGTACGCACCTGGCAGGAGTTGCAGGGAACACCCTCGCTCCCGCTGGATGATCTCTCGACCTCAAAACAGCAGATCACCGTCTCGCGCTCCTTTCCGCACGAGGTTTACGATTGCGCGGATTTGGAGCGTATCGTAGCGGAGTTCGCAACCATGTGTGGCGAGAAATTACGAGGTCAGGGGTCGCTGTGCCGGACGATTCACTGCTTTCTGATGACCAACCGCCATCGCGCGGATCAGCCCCAACACATCGAGGATGCCGTCCACCGCTTTACGGCGCCGACCGAGAGCACCCTGGAGCTGGTCAAGGCGGCACGGGAGCTGTTGCGCTCGATCTATCGCACGGGCTATGGCTACAAGAAAGCGGGCATTACACTCAGTGATTTCGAGGTGCGGGGCACTCAACAACAAAGCCTCTTTGATGCACCTGCCGACCCGCGCCACGAGCGACTGATGGAGGTGATGGATCGCATGAATCGCCACTATGGTCGCCATACGCTCAAAACAGCGGCCGAGGGGAAGCAACCCTTTCAAATGAATCGCGAACACATCAGCCGTCGCTACACAACCGAGTGGAGCGAACTGCTGACCGTAAAGGCAAAATAGATGGAGATCGTAACCGAATTCTTGCTCGATTGGGGCTATGGAGGGCTCTTCGTGGCGGCACTCGTGGCGGGGTCAATCTTCCCGATGAGTTCCGAGGCGGTGCTGGTGGGACTGATTGCGCTGGGACTGAATCCCGTGGGGTGTGTCGTTGCGGCCACGCTGGGCAATACGCTGGGCGGCATGACCTGCTATTGGATCGGCACGCTGGGTAAAACGGCGTGGATTCGGCGCCTCGGCATCAAGGAGGAGCAACTCGAAAAGGCAAAACGATTCTTGGGCGGCCGAGGGGCTTGGATGGCCTTCTTCAGTTTTCTGCCCACGATTGGTGAGGCGATTGCCGTGGTGCTGGGACTGATGCGCAGCAACCGCACGATTACCTTTGCGGCCATGCTCCTTGGCAAAGCCGCGCGCTACGGCCTGATCGCAGGAGGAGTTTCGCTCTTTTAGAGCGAAGTCGAGCTGCCGAAGGCAGGTCAAAGAGGAAAGAGCGAAGAGGAAAGAGCAAAGAGATTAAAGAGTTGGTCTTTAATTTCTTTAATATCATTAAGTTCTTTAATATCGTTATTAAAACCTCAACCGGTTTTTCATTTTAGATGAGAAGATTTCGCAATTTACGAAGTAAGCCCCGGATGGGGCGGCTTAAGAAGCCGCTTTTGTGATTGGGTGGTCAGTACCACGACCGTTTTTTTCGATTTTAGAGGAGCAGATTTTGTCATGACGAAATTCGGCCTGGATGGGACATACTGAACGTATTTCCCATTCAGGCCGGACAAGGAAGGGCAAAATATGCCCTATAAAATCGAAAAACTATTTGAAGGGCGAATTCGGCTCCTTCGACATCACATAATAGAACATCTTGTCGAGGAAGGCGGGAGCAAACTTTTTAACAAAATGGGTGGCACGGCCCTCGATCTCCATAAGACAAAGACGCTTGCGACGACGAATACCGCGTACCACAATCTTGGCCACCTCCTCGGCAGTCATCATCTTATCCTCGTTGCGCGGGGTTTCACCCTGCTGCGAACCGTCGGCGGTGAGGGCCGAGAAACGGACATTGGAGGCGGTGAATCCCGGGCAGGCGACCATCACATGAAGTCCCTTCTTGAGGTTCTCGATGCGGAGGGTTTCGAGGAAGCCCGTCATGGCATATTTCGAGGCCGAGTAACCCGTGCGACCGGGAAGACCATGCAGACCTGCCACCGACGAAATGCCGACAATCGAGCCTTTGGCCTGCTGAAGATAGGGAAGAGCATATTTGCAGCAATTCACCGTACCCCAGAAGTTCACATCCATCAGGCGGTGTAAGACATCGAGATCGACATCATCGAAGATGGCACGCATCGAAAGACCGGCGTTGCAGATCAGCACATCGACCCCGCCAAACTCCTTGACGGCCGTTTGGATCAGCTCCCGACACTCCTCCTCTTTTACGACGTCGCAACCGCAGTAGGCAGCCTTGCCGCCTCGTTCGCGGATCTCGCCTGCGATGAGTTGCAGTTTCTGGATGCTGCGCGCACCCAGCACCACATTGGCACCCAGCGCAGCAAATTCACGCGCCAACGCCTCGCCGATACCCGACGAAGCACCCGTCACAATGACGGTTTTACCGTTAAAATCTTTCATATCAATCGTTTAATTCTATTTCCAACGTATCATAAGCCAGCTCAACACACTCAGGAAGGCGCGGATTGGTCTCGACATATAGTCCCATTTCGTGGGACATGTGGGTCAGGTAAGCACGCTTGGGTGCTACTTTCGTAATGAGCGAAAGCGCCTCCTCGACATTGAAATGCGAGTCGTGCGCCTCGAAGCGCAAGGCATTGACAACCAAGACCTCAACCCCCTTTAATTTGCGCAGCTCGCTCTCCTCGATCGCCTTAAAATCGGTCAGATAGGCCAAACGGCCGAAGCGAAAACCCGTCACCTCAAAGCGAGGCGAGTGGTGACCTGCCACGGGAATGACATAGACCGGGCCGATGCGGAAGGGTTCACTGGGAGCGATGGTGTGGAGGCGCATTTCAGGCACACCGCGGTACTTATCAGCCACAAAGGCGTAGTCGAAATCCTTTTTGACGGTTTGCAGGGTGCGAGCCGTGGCGTAGAGGTCCATGGGGCGCACCGTGGGGTAATCGACAAAATTCAGGGCACGCACATCATCCAGGCCGCCAATGTGGTCTTTGTGCTCGTGCGAAAGAAGAATCCCATCCAGGCGGTTCACACCGGCACGCAGGAGCTGATAGCGCAGATCCGGACCGGCGTCCAAAAGCAACGTCACCCCGCGCCACTCGAGTAGCGCCGAGGTTCGTAGTCGCCGATCACGCGGATCCACAGAACTACACACCGCACATCGGCACCCGATCACGGGCACCCCCTGCGAGGTTCCTGTACCTAAAAAAGTGAGCTTCATCACACAAAATTAAAAATTAAAAATTAAAAATGAAAAATTAGGCCTTAATTCGAGGACGGAAAGGGATTAATGAGATTAAAGAGGTTAAAGAGATTAAGGAGATTAAGGAGAAATTCTTTAATCTCATTAATTTCATTAAGGTCATTAATTTCATTACTTGTCCAGCTCCACGACCGTTTTTTTGATTTTAGAGGTGCAGATTTTGTCATGAACGAAGTTCGGGCTGGCCGGCTAAGAGCCGGCTTTTGAGAGAGGGTCGTAAGCTCCTCAACGGTTTTTCATTTTAGGCGAGAAGATTTCGCAATTTACGAAGTAAGCCCCGGATGGGTAGTACTAAGCGTACGTCCCATTCGGGGCTTGCAAG
>CAYOEE010000155.1:0-4089 GCA_964402935.1 uncultured Alistipes sp.
TTTTACCGAAAACTTTTTCACGCGTGCGAGATTCTCGGATAAAAAATGTATCTTTGCTTTCTAATAACGAAAGCCCCTGAAAAGTGAAAGATACAACCGAAAAATCGAAACCTGCCAAGCGCGTGAAGACGCCTTTGATGGATCAATACTACGCTGCCAAGGCGGCCTATCCCGATGCCATCATGCTCTTTCGCGTGGGCGACTTCTACGAGACCTTTGGCGAGGATGCCATCAAAACGAGCGGTATTCTCGGCATCACGCTTACGCGTCGCGCCAACGGTACGGCCTCGCACGTCGAGCTGGCCGGCTTCCCCTACCATGCCATTGATACCTATCTCCCGAAGTTGGTTCGGGCCGGGGAGCGTGTGGCGATATGCGAACAGCTCGAAGATCCGAAGCTGGTCAAAGGTTTGGTTAAACGCGGTGTGACGGAGCTTATTACGCCCGGTGTTGTTTTGCAGGATAATATCTTGACAAACAAGGAGAATACCTTCCTGGCTTCGGTCTATTTCGGCAAGCAACTGACGGGCGTTTCGTTCCTCGATATTTCGACCGGCGAGTTCTATGTGGCCGAGGGATCGGACAGCTATGTCGATAAATTGCTCTCGAATCTTCAACCCAAAGAGGTGGTCTATCAGCGGGCTGCGGAGGATCGCTTTAAGTCCTCGTTCGGAGTGCGCTACTACACCTACCGCCTCGACGAGTGGGTCTTCTCGGAGGATGTCTGCCGCGAGAAACTCTGCCGTCAGTTCGGTACGCCTACGCTCAAAGGATTCGGCGTTGATCACATGACGGCCGGCTTGTCGGCTGCGGGGTCGATTCTGCACTACCTGGAGATGACCGAGCACCGCCAGACCGACCACCTGCGTTCGATCGCACGCCTCGATGCCGAAGATACGGTGTGGATCGACAAATTCTCGATCGCCAATCTCGAACTTTTCGCCTCGCATGGCGGTGCGCGTCGTACCTCGTTTGCCGATGTGATTGACCGCACGCTGACCCCGATGGGCGGCCGTTTGTTGAAGCGCTGGATTGCCATGCCGCTTCGCAAGGTGCAGGAGATTGAGGCGCGTCACGAGGTGGTCGAGGTGTTGCTCAAGGATGTGGATCTGCACGAGGCACTCACCGAGCAGATTGCCCGCGTGGGAGACCTGGAGCGTATCGCTTCGCGCATTGCCGCGGCGCGTGTTCTGCCCCGCGAGTTGGTGCAACTCAAACACTCGCTCTCGGCCGTCGAATTGCTGAAGGCGATGCTCGATTCGACGGGCCATACAGCCCTGCACACCCTCTCCGGTGCGATTGATCCGCTCGCGGAGGTGCGCACCGAGATCGAGCGAACGATCTATCCCGATCCCGAAACGAATCAGATTCAGAAGGGCGGCATCATTGCCGACGGGGTTGATCCGGAGCTGGATGATCTGCGTCGCATCGCTCTGCACGGCAAGGATTATCTGATGCAGTTGCAGCAGCGCGAACGCGAGGCTACGGGCATCACGTCGCTCAAATTGGGCTACAACAATGTCTTCGGTTACTACATCGAGGTCAGCAACACGCACAAGGATAAAGTGCCCGAAGGCTGGATTCGTAAGCAGACCCTGACGACTGCCGAGCGATACATCACCGAGGAGCTGAAGGAGTACGAGGAGAAGATTCTCGGCGCCGAGGGACGCATGATCGAGATCGAGCAACGCATCTATGGTGCTCTGATCGGCTCGATTGCCTCGTCGTTGCAGACCTTGTTGCGCGATGCTGCGGTAATTGCCCGCATCGACTGCCTGCAATCGTTCGCCACGTTGGCACGCCAGCGCCGCTATGTGCGTCCTGTGCTCGACGAGGGTAAGCGCATCGAAATCAAGCAGGGGCGTCACCCCGTGCTCGAAACCTTGATGGCGGTGGGAGAGGAGTATATCCCGAATGATGTGATGCTTGACGACGACGAGCAGCAGATTATCATGATTACGGGTCCCAATATGTCGGGTAAGTCGGCTCTTTTGCGTCAAACGGCACTCATTGTGCTGATGGCGCAGATGGGCTCGTTCGTGCCGGCCAAGGCGGCCCATATCGGCGTGGTGGATAAGATCTTTACGCGCGTGGGCGCTTCGGACAATATCTCGCAGGGCGAATCTACGTTCATGGTCGAGATGTTGGAGTCGGCCGGTATTCTGAACAATATCTCGGATCGTTCGCTGGTGCTGCTGGATGAGATTGGTCGCGGTACGAGTACCTACGACGGTATCTCGATTGCCTGGGCGATGGTCGAGTACCTGCACAACCATCCCACGGCACGCGCCAAGACCCTCTTTGCGACCCACTACCACGAGTTGAACGAGATGACCAATATGTGCCCGCGCGTGAAGAATTACCACGTTTCGGTGCGCGAGGTGAATGGCACGATTGTCTTCCTGCGCAAGCTCGAAAAGGGTGGCACGGAGCACTCGTTTGGTATTCATGTAGCGCGTCTGGCCGGTATGCCCGCCTCGATTGTGGCGCGCGCCGAGGCGATTTTGCAGAATCTCGAAACGGTCTATGGCAAGAGCGAAATTGTTCCCTCGAAGAGCCTCAAGGATCGCAACCGGCGTGCTGCGCAAGCCGTGCGCGAAGCGGCCGAACAACCCGAACCGCAGTCGATGCAACTCTCAATGTTCCAGCTCGATGACCCCGTCTTGGTGCAGATCCGCGACCAGATTAAGGGACTTGACATCAACGCGCTGACTCCGCTCGAGGCGCTCAATAAGCTCAACGAGATAAAAAAGATCACGGGAATATAACAGAAAGGATCATAGGCCTAAAATTCCCTCTTGTTATACAACTTCTAAAGAAACGGGGCTGCTCAATAAACTTGTTGGACAGCCCCTTTATCGTTGAATATATAGTCGTATTTACTCCTTGATGATCGAGCGGATATTTTCGATCAATATGGCTACGGCTACCGAGTTGAAGCCGCCCTCGGGGATGATAACATCGGCGTGTTTTTTCGAAGGCTCGACGAACTCTTCGTGCATCGGCTTGACGGTCGTCGTGTATTGATCGATGACCGATTCCATCGAGCGGCCGCGATCTCTCACATCGCGTAAAATTCTGCGGGCGAGGCGAATATCTGCATCTGTATCAACAAATACTTTAATATCCATCAAATCGCGCAACTCCTTATTTTCGAAAATCAGGATGCCATCGACAATGATCACTTTCGAGGGCTTGACGGCCACTTTCTCCTCCGTGCGGTTGTGATCTACGAACGAATAGACGGGGTGCTCGATCGGCACGTTCTCCTTGAGCGCCTTGATGTGATCGACCAGCATATCGGTATCGAAGGCGGCTGGGTGGTCGTAGTTGAGTTTCGTGCGCTCCTCGTACGTTAGTTCAGGGTGCGCCTTGTAGTAGTAGTCGTGGCAAAGTGTTACGACCTCAGCACCTGCAAAGGCCTCCTGCAGTCGCTTCACGAGGGTCGATTTCCCCGACCCCGTACCTCCGGCAACGCCGATAACGGTTACCTTCATCTGAAAAAAGTTGTTTAAGTTTATAAAAAAGGTGCGCCCAATCATGTTTGAGCAGCACCTCATTACTTCAGCTTTTGCTGAGAAAGCGATTAACGAGAGGGATTTCAAGGCTTGCGATGCACTCAAAACCGGAGCATACTTGCGTATGTGAGGATTTTGAGGGCGAGCATAACGCAGAAATCACCTCGTTTGGCGCTTTCTGTTATGCATCGATGTTCGCATAATGGGCATTCTGCTCAATAAACTCACGACGTGGCGGCACTTCGTCGCCCATGAGCATCGAGAAGATGCGGTCAGCCTCGGCGGCGTTCTCGATGTTCACCTGACGCAGGGTACGCGTCTCGGGGTTCATCGTCGTCTCCCACAGCTGCTCGGCGTTCATCTCACCAAGACCCTTGTAGCGCTGTACGTGTGCGCCCTTACCAAACTCGGCCGTGGCGGCATCACGCTGCTGGTCATCCCAGCAATAGCGCTGCTGCTTGCCCTTCTTCACCAGGTACAAGGGCGGGGTAGCGATGTAGATGTGGCCATTCTCGATCAGCTCCTTCATCTTACGGAAGAAGAAGGTGAGCATCAGCGTAGCGATGTGCGA
>CAYOEE010000156.1:0-451 GCA_964402935.1 uncultured Alistipes sp.
TGGACGATGAGCGATATGTTCGAGGAGAAGGCCATCGAGCTGATCCACGAGCACCTCTACAACGCCGTTCAGAATGGTCAGGATGTCGTAGCCCGCGAGGGTATGGCCAATGCGCAGTACATCGCCGGTATGGGCTTCTCGAACGTAGGTCTGGGCATCGTGCACTCGATGGCTCACCCGCTGGGAGCTTTCTACGATACGCCGCACGGTGTAGCTAACGCGCTACTCCTTCCCTATGTGATGGAGTACAACGCCGAGTCGCCTGCCAAGCCGAAGTACCTCGGTATTGCCAAGGCGATGGGGGTCGATACGACGGGTATGTCGGAGGATGAGGGCGTAAAGGCCGCTATTGAGGCCGTGAAGGCGCTGTCGATCAGCATCAACATCCCGCAGCGTCTGTCGGAGATCGGTGTGAAGAAGGAGGATCTGCACGATCTGGCCGTAGCCGCCT
>CAYOEE010000156.1:461-4051 GCA_964402935.1 uncultured Alistipes sp.
GGTAACCCGCGTCCGACGTCGGTCGAGGAGATCGAGGCGCTGTATAACATTGCCTACTAAACGTAGCGGACTATGGAGATCTTGTTTGGTCTTTTGATTATTGCCATCGGAAGTTTCTGCCAGTCAAGCTCGTATGTACCTATCAACAAGGTGCGCGCTTGGTCGTGGGAGAGCTTCTGGCTCACGCAGGGTGTATTCGCCTGGTTAGTGTTCCCGTTCCTGGGGGCACTCTTGGCGGTGCCCGAGGGTCATACGCTGGGTGAGTTGTTCCGCTCGGCCGACTCGTTCCGCGTAGCGATGACGGTGCTCTTTGGTGTACTGTGGGGCGTGGGCGGTCTGACGTTCGGCCTCTCGATGCGTTACCTGGGCGTGGCACTCGGTCAGTCGATCTCGCTCGGAACGTGTGCCGGTCTGGGTACGATCCTGGGCCCCGTGTTGCTCAACATCTTCTTCCCCGAGCTGAATGCCTTGCAGTCGCTCACGGCAGCCGTGATTATTGGTGTGGTTGTGACGCTCCTGGGTATTGCCATTATCGGTGTTGCCGGTTCGATGAAGGCCGCTTCGCTTTCCGAGGAGGAGAAGCAGGCTGCCGTGAAGGACTTCAACTTCCCGAAGGGTATCATGATTGCCCTCCTGGCCGGCTTTATGAGCGGTTGCTTCAACGTGGGTCTGGAGTTTGGCAAGGATATCAACTTCGGTGAGCTGACCGATCCGATGTTCCGCACCTTGCCCGCTACGCTACTCATTACGCTGGGTGGTTTCTGCACGAATGCGGTCTATTGCCTGTGGCAGAACCGGAAGAATAAGACCTTCTCGGATTACGGCAAGAAGGAGCTGTGGCTCAACAACATCCTCTTCTGCGCCCTGGCCGGTGGTCTGTGGTATTCGCAGTTCTTCGGTCTCTCGCTCGGTCGCAGTTTCTTCGAGACGGGCGGCGTGATGGATACGCTTTCGTTCTGCATCCTGATGGCTCTGAACGTAACCTTCTCGAATGTGTGGGGTATTATCCTCAAGGAGTGGAAGGGATGCTCGAAGAAGACGATCACGGTTTTGCTGGTCGGTATCTTCGTGTTGATTATCTCGACCTTCATTCCCGAATTGTTAAAGTAATATAATTAGGTATAAGAAGATGAAAAGTATTTTGGAGAATCGCCCCGCGCTGAAAGCCGAGATCGAAAAGGTGGCCGAAGTGGCCGGATATCTCTGGCAGAAGGGTTGGGCTGAGCGCAACGGTGGTAACATTACGGTCAATGTGACGGAGTATGTCGATGACGAGATTCGTCAGATGCCCGCTATTTCGGAGGCCTATCCGATAGGTACGACCGTGCCCGCGCTGAAGGGTTGCTACTTCTATTGCAAGGGTACGAATCGCCGTATGCGTGACCTGGCTCGCTGGCCGATGGAGAACGGCTCGATCGTCCGCATCTTGGACGACTGCGCTTCGTATGTCATCATTGCCGACAATCCGGTGAAGCCGACCTCGGAAATTGCCGCCCACCTTTCGATGCACAACCAGATGGTTGAGAAGGGTAAGGGCTACAAGGCTGCCGTGCATACGCACCCGATTGATTTGGTTGCCATGACCCACAACCCGAAGTTCTTGGAGAAGGATGTGCTGACGAACCTTTTGTGGAGCATGATCCCCGAGACGCGCGCCTTCTGCCCGAAGGGTTTGGGTATCGTTCCCTACAAGATGCCTTCGTCGGTCGAGATTGCTGATGCCACGATCGAGCAGCTGGAGGAGTACGACGTAGTGATGTGGGAGAAGCACGGTGTTTGCGCCGTAGGTCCCGATATCATGGAGGCTTTCGATCAGGTCGATGTGCTGTCGAAGGCGGCTCAGATCTACCTTACGGCCAAGTCGATGGGCTTCGAGCCGACGGGTACGACCCAGGAGCAGATGTTGGAGTTGCAGCGTGCCTTCAACCTCTAAGCGGGTCGTTCATGACGAAACGTTGGGGTGTCCTGATTCGGGACACCCCTTTTTGTGCATAACTGGTTGATAAATTCGGACCGCAAACGCTCTTTCGCGGACGAAATTTTGTATCTTTGTTGCTTGGATAAATAGTTTAATCCGTATGAAAAGAGGATTTGATAACGATAAGTATCTCCGGATTCAGTCCGAGCAGATCAAGAAGCGCATCGGCGAATTTGGCGATAAACTCTATTTGGAGTTTGGTGGCAAACTCTTCGACGACTATCACGCTAGCCGTGTATTGCCCGGCTTTGCGCCCGATAGCAAGTTGCAGATGCTGTTGCAACTGCGCGACTATGCCGAAATCGTGCTCGTGATCAGCGCCATCGACATCGAGAAGAACAAGATGCGTAGCGACCTCGGTATTACCTACGACGAGGATGTGTTGCGTCTGCGTGGCGAGTTCGAGGGTGTGGGGCTGTATGCCGGCGGGGTGGTGATCACCCACTACAACGGTCAGTCGAGTGCCGATGCCTACCGCAAGCGCCTGGAGCGCCTTGGTATCAAGGTCTATTATCACTACACGATCGAGGGTTATCCCCACAACGTGGCGCTGATCGACTCGGAGGAGGGCTTTGGTCGTAATGACTATGTCGAGACTTCGCGTCCGCTTGTGATTGTGACGGCTCCCGGCCCGGGTAGTGGCAAGATGGCTGTCTGCCTAAGCCAGCTCTACCAGGAGAACCGCCGCGGTGTGAAGGCCGGCTATGCTAAGTTTGAGACCTTCCCGGTGTGGAATCTGCCGCTTAAACACCCCGTAAATATGGCCTACGAGGCGGCTACGGCCGATCTGGACGATGTGAATATGATCGACCCGCTGCACCTGGAGGCCTATGGCGAGGTGGCTGTGACCTATAACCGCGATTTGGAGATTTTCCCCGTCCTGAATGCCATTTTTGAGGGCATCTATGGCGAGAGTCCCTATAAGTCGCCTACGGATATGGGGGTCAATATGATCGGTTACTGCATGAGCGATGAGGATATTTGTTGCAATGCGGCTCGTGAGGAGATTATTCGTCGCTACTACTACGCGCTCTGCAAGCTGGCTGAGAAGGGCGACAACGAGCACGAGGTGAATAAGATTGCGCTGATCATGAAGCAGGCGAAGCTCACGACCGAGTATCGTCGTACGACGGTGGCTGCTCATGAGCGCCGCGAGTTGTGCGGTGGGGGAGCTACGGCCGCCATCGAGTTGCAGGACGGTACGATCATTACGTCGCGTACCAGTTCGCTCCTGGGGTCGAGTGCGGCGCTCTTGCTCAATGCTACGAAGCACCTGGCCGCGATTCCGCACGATAAGAAGCTCATTGCCGAGGATCTGATCGCCCCGATTCAGAAGACCAAGGTAGAGTATCTGCATGGCCATAATCCGCGCCTGCATACCGACGAGGTGCTGGTGGCCTTGTCGCTCTTGAGTAACCACGATTCCGATTGCCGCAAGGCACTCGATCAACTGCCGAAGCTGAAGGGTTGCCAGGTGCATTCGACGGTGATGCTGAGTGAGGTGGATCGTAAGATTTTCCACAAGCTCGGTGTGGAGCTGACTTGTGATCCGCGCAGAGAGTAGCACGCCACTATAGACGATGAAAACCACGCTAAACAGCGTGGTTTTTTT
>CAYOEE010000157.1:0-4049 GCA_964402935.1 uncultured Alistipes sp.
GAAACGCATCGGCATAATCAGCCGGCGTTTCATGTGAGCTAAAAACTTTACATTGCGTAAAATCAGCGCCATAGAAATAGACCGGCTGTTGAGCTCGCACACCGCAAAAGGCCACAAGAGCCAGCACCAAAAGGAGCAATCGTTTCATAGACACATTGGTTTTACAAAAACATCGAAAGGATTTAAGAGGAGGATTTTCAAGGCTTGCGAAGGGGGCAAAACCGCAGCATACTGAACGTATGGAGGATTTAGCCACCAAGCGTAACGCGGAAAACACCCTCTTAAATCCTTTCGGACAAAGTTACTCGTGCAGGTAAAGCTCCCAACCGAGGTAGTTCTCTACAGCATCCTGCAACACATCCACCACGTTCGAACGAACCATGGCCACATGGTGCTCAAAACCGTACTTGCAGATGTACTTCAAGAGCTTCTGCAGGTTCTCCACCTCCGTCACGGCGATGCAACCGGCCATCGGATAGGGATCGTTCGTCATGCGACCCTTACCCAGGTAGCTCTTGATCACACCCAGCGTATCGTCGGTCGAGATGCGGAAGAAGGTAAAGTCGCCCTCCGTGCACTTACCCTGCACCGCACCGAACGTATTGACCTTACCCAGCGTGCGACCCAAAACGCCCAGCGTATCGAGCGCGATCTCGTTCTGCACGAAGCTCTTCGGAGCGTTACCGCAGTGGGTGCAGACGCACTTGTTGCGATCCTCGGCGAAGTTGTTGTTCCAATCGAGCAACGTCGAGGGCTTACCCGAAGCCAGGGCCAGGGCGTACATCGACACCGCACCGGCAATATCCGTCTCGCAAGCGCAGGGGATGAGCTTCTCGCTCAGCATCGACATCGTCGTACAAGCGGCACAGCCGTAGTTCATCTCGAGCGAATCCCAGCACTGAATAGCGGCAGCGTCGCACTCGTTGGCAGCAAGCCAATCCTCCACGGCGGCCGAGAAGCGGGCCATGCGGATCACCTTGTCGGTATGAGCGGCGGGCACCTTGGCGTAGGCCGTAATCTCCTCCATCTTCTGCTTCAAAACCGCAGCGTTCTCGTCATAACGCTGAGCGTTGAAGATGATCTCCGAGAGATCGACCGGCACAACCGTGATACCCGTAGCCTGCAAGAGTTTCTCGCTGGCACGGCAGGTATTGAAACCGAGCGGACGCGTACCGATCTGACCGATGCGGGCGTGCGTAAGTTTCTTCACCGTGCGGCAGGTTGCGGCAAACTTGTTGATATCCTTCATCAGATACTCCGAGTGGATCGAGTAGGTGTGCAACTCCGTATCCGTGAAGGGGATGCCATACTGATAGAGGTTGTTGCAAACCGAAATCTTACCGCAGAAAGCATCACGACGGCTGTCCAGATCGACTTTGTCGTTCTCGTCGTCGCAGGCCTGCACCAGCACAGGCACATTCAGCTCGGCACGGGCAATGGCGTTGATGATACCCACCTCGAAGCCGAAGTTGGGGAGCGATACGATGATACCGTCGATCTGGTCGCGGTACTCGCGGAAGAGTTTGGCGCACTTGCGACCATCCTCGACGGTCTCCATAGCGCCGTCGGTCAGGGTCTCGGCCACATCCAGAATCACATAGCCGTAGCCGGCCTTCTCCAACTCCTCGCAGAGCGTCTTGCGCACATCAATGGCGAGTGCCGAGTTGAAGTAGGCACGCGTACCGATAATCAGACCAAAGGTCTCTTTTCCGTTTTTAGCAGGTTGATACATAGTCTTTTAGGTTTTATTGTTATTGTTTCTTATTTTCGATTGACCAATTTCACGGCCTCGATCCAGCCGCCATACAACGCGGCACGCTCGTCGTCACTCATCGCAGGCGTAATGCGGTTATCCGACGTACGGAGTGCTGCCACCTCGTCGAGCGTAGCCCATACCCCGCGCGCCAGGCCGTTCATCACCACAGCGCCCAGCGCCGAAGCCTCCTCGATGTCGGCACGGTTGATCGTGGCGTTGAGCATATCGGCCTGGAATTGCATGAGGAAGCGGTTTTTCGTCGGGCCGCCATCCACGCGCAGCTCCTTGAGCTTCACGCCTGCCTGACCGGTCATCAGATCGACCAAATCCTTAATTTGATAGGGAATCGCCTCCAGCGCGGCACGCACAACGTGTGCTTTGGTAGTCGAAAGGGTCATGCCGGCGATGATGGCCGTCGCCTTCGAATTCCACCACGGAGCACCCAAGCCCGCAAAGGCAGGCACGAGGTAAACACCGTTCGTACTCTTGACGCTCGTAGCGAGTGCTTCGGTCTCGGCCGGCGAACCGATCAGCTGCAACTGATCCGCGAGCCAGCGCAGGGTTGCACCCGTGCAGTGGATATTACCCTCAAAGGCGTAGAAGACCTTGCCCTTGGCTGCAAAACCGACCGAGGTCACAAGACCCTCAGGGGCAGCCACTGCCTCCTCACCGATATTGACCATGACGGACGAACCCGTGCCGTAGGTAGCCTTACCCATGCCGGCCTCGAAGCACATCTGTCCGGCCAACGCACCGTGCGAGTCACCCAGCACACCGGCAATCTCCACCCCCTCGGGGAAAAGCCCCTCGATGGTCGTGCGACCAAACACGGCATCACACGGCTTGGCCGTGGGCATCATCGAGCGCGGAATCGTAAAGAGTGCGAGCAGTTCATCGTCCCAATCGAGCGTGTGGATGTTAAAGAGCAACGTGCGCGAGGCGTTCGTATAATCCGTAGCGTGCACGACCCCATCGGTCAGTTTCCAAATGAGCCAGGCATCAATCGTACCCATTCTCAACTCGCCCTTTTCGGCCATTTCGCGCGCACCCTCCACGTTATCCAGCAGCCACTTCACGCCACTAGCCGAGAAGTAGGGGTCGATCAACAGGCCACTCTTTTGAAGGAAGGTCTTCTCGTGACCCGCCTCCTTGAGCTGACGGCAAATCTCCGCACCGCGCTGGCACTGCCAAACGACGGCATGGGCAATCGGTTTGCCGGTCGTGGCGTTCCACACCACCACCGTCTCGCGCTGGTTCGTGATAGCAAGCGAGAACGAAGCACCCTCCTCGGTAAGCCCCTTGGCCATCAGGCCGCGAATGGCCTCCACCGTATTGCGGTAAATCTCCTCGGCATCGTGCTCCACCCAGCCCGCTTGCGGGTAGTACTGTTTGTGCTCGACATTGACGCGTCCCAAGAGCTTGCACCCCTCATCAAAGAGGATCGCTTTGGTGGCTGACGTACTTTGGTCGATGGCTATGACGTAGTTTTTCATAGGTTGGCGAATCATTGATTACCCAATCAGCTCCTTGGCCGTAGCGTAGATACCCTCGGCATCGAGCTTGTAGTGGCGGAAAATCTCCAGCGGTTTGCCGTGGACGACATTCTCGTCGGGAATACCCAGGATACGCATCTTTACGGGGCAGTGCTGCGCCGTCAGCTCGGCTACGATACCGCCCAGACCGCCATACATGCTGTGTTCCTCGACCGTGAGGATCTTACCCGTTTCACGAGCCGCCTTGAGGATCGCCTCCTCGTCGGCAGGCTTCAGCGTGTGCATATCCAGCACGCGCGCCTTGATACCCTCGGCGTGGAGTTTCTTACCCGCCTCCAGGCAGTGATAAACCGTCTCGCCGCAGCCGATGATCGTCAGGTCGTCACCCTCCAACAGGGTCGTAGCCTTGCCCAGCTCGAACTCGAAATCGTCGTTCTCATAGACATCGGGCACGGCATTACGGCCAACGCGGACATAACCGGCCTCGGGAAACTTCACCAACTCCTTGACCAGCTTGCGCGTTTGACGGGCATCGCAAGGCAGGAAAACATTCATACCCGGGAAGGTACGCAGTACGGCAATATCGTGCAGGCTGTGGTGCGTAGCGCCCAGTGCGCCATAGGCCACACCGCCACTTACACCCAGAATCTTCACCGGATTCTGCGAATAGGCCACATCGACCTTTACCTGCTCAAGCGAACGAGCCACATAGAAGCAGGCCGGACCGCAGACAAAGGTATTCTTGCCCGACTGCGCCAAACCGGCGGCAATACCCACGGCATCCTGCTCGGCAATACCAC
>CAYOEE010000158.1:0-4045 GCA_964402935.1 uncultured Alistipes sp.
TTAATTTATTGTTTCTCCAATTTGGCAATTAACTCGGCAAAGTAAATACTTTTTTCGGGATTTAGCAAACTTAATTTGCGATAAATTGTTTTTGCCTCCTTCAGAAGCCCCTGAGCGAGATAGATTTCGGCCAGTTCCTCGCTCACCACTTCATCCTCCTCCGCAAGGTCGGCTTCGAGCGTAATATCACCCTCCGGTTCGCCCTCCTCGGCCACGATGCGCAGGTCTTCGGTGAGCAGGAAACGGTCGATCACATCGTCGGTCGTAAGGTGCAGAATCGCCTCGGCATCATAGGTTTGGCAAAGCGACAAACCCTCCGAGCGCCAAGGGGTTACGATATCCGACGAGGGATGCATCTTCACCCCGCGGCGGCGTGCCTCCGACTGCAAAGGCCGATACCACGGAAAGGCCGCAAAGAGTTTCTCGAACGCCTCGTTCGAAAGGGCCGACACACGACGCGGGTCGGCAAACAATGCTTGCAATTCGGCCATAGGCTACCAGTTCGAGGCCGAAGCCATGAAGATATCGGTTACAATTTTATCGACAATCTCGGGAATCAGCGTACCCTCGACCTCAGTCAGCAGCTGGGTAGAGTCGTAATCCTCGTAAGCCGAGAAGGTTTTATTGAAGGACATCGTTTCGTCGATGGCGTTCGTGAAGCGCACCTTAACGGTGATTGTCAGGCGGTTCAGCAAGGCGTAGTCATCCGACGAAACGGACGAGGTGGTCGAGGTGTAGTTCGTGATCTCGCCCTCGAAGGCAAAGTCGCCACCCTCCTCGACCTGTTGCAGACGTGTGCGGCGCGAGAAGATATCGACCAGGGCATCCGTCAGGGTCGATGAAAGGATCGGGGAGACCATCGTGGCGTTATTCGGAAAATAAGCCACCGAGAAGGTCTTGGCATCGGGCGGAATCGAGGCGCCCGAGAGGGAGTATTTGATCGCCACGCCGCAGCTTGTCAGCATCACGGCGGCGGCCACAAAGGCAATGATTCGCTTCAACATAGCTCTATTCTTCTATTCCTAATTCTTTGATTTTGCGGTAGAGGGTTCTCTCCGACATGAAGAGTTCGGCAGCAGCCTCCTTGCGACGGCCGTTGTTGCGTCGCAGTGCACGCAGAATCTGCTCACGCTGCACATCGGCCTTCGTGCGCTCTTTCGGCTCCTCCTCCACCTCCTCGGTCTCGGCAAAGCCCTCCTCCACCGGCTCTTCGTAGCGCGGCATCACGCTCGGCAGGAGCGCCTTCACATCGCGTTGCGGCTCCATCGGTTGCCCGCCGGCACGTTGCATCAGCTCGGCCACCATCCGCTTCAAATCGCCCAGCTCGGCCCGCATATCGAAGAGGAGCTTATAGAGCAACTCGCGCTCGTTGGAAAAGTCGTTCGACGAGCCACCAGCCGAGCGCATCGTCGCCGGATGGGAGCGACTGACCTCGGGCAGGTATTTCGCCAGCACCTCTGCCGAGATCGTGCGCACAGGCTCGATGGCCGAAATCTGCTCCGCCACGTTCTTCAGCTGGCGGATATTTCCGCGCCAATAGTAGTTCATCAACAGCTCACGCGCCGAGTCGTCGAGCACGATGGCCGGCATCCGATACTGCACAGCCACATCGGCGGCAAACTTGCGGAACAAGAGCGGAATATCGCGCTTACGCTCTCGAAGTGCGGGCACGGTAATCGGCACCGTAGCGAGGCGGTAGTAGAGGTCTTCGCGAAAACGGCCATCCAAAATGGCCTGTTGCAGATGCACATTCGTAGCCGCCACGACTCGCACATTGGTCTTCTGCACCTTCGACGAGCCGACACGGATAAACTCGCCCGACTGCAACACACGCAGCAGACGCGCCTGGGTCGGCAGGGGCAACTCGGCCACCTCATCGAGGAAGATTGTACCTCCGTCCGCCTCCTCGAAGTAGCCTTTGCGTGCCTCGACAGCCCCCGTAAAAGCGCCCTTCTCGTGGCCGAAAAGCTCCGAGTCGATCGTTCCTTCGGGAATGGCGGCACAGTTTACGGCGATATATTTGTTGTGTTTGCGGGCCGAATAGGCGTGAATAACCTGCGGAAAATACTCTTTACCCACGCCGCTTTCACCCGTCACCAAGACCGTCAAATCGGTTGCAGCGACACGCAAAGCCACCTCCAAAGCTCGATCCAGAAGCTCGGAAGTGCCAATGATGCCGAAGCGTTGTTTGACGGTTGTAAGATCGGTCATAGCCACTTTACTTTATTCGTTCATCTCCCCATAGGGATCACTCTGCGCCGCCGTCTCGATCAGCGGTTCGATCAGTTCGGTCGGCTCTCCGTACTCCTCCCCGCTGACAGCATCGTTATAGAGGCCGAAGCCGATGGCCAGTAGCGCAATCACAGCGGCCGCAATAGCCACCCACAGGAAGCGGTCGGGTTTCTGCTTGCCACGCGGAGCGGGACGACGCTTTGCCGATGCGGGGCGCGTTTTGGGACGTACAGTCGGTGCTTTCGGCTCTTCGACTTCATCCAGCAGCTCCTCCTCGCTGATCTGTACAACCTCCTCCTCAACGATCTCCTCATCCTCGACCGTCGGTTCATCATCCTCCACTTCCGCCCACACGGGTTGCTTCGGTTCGATCGGACGCGCCTCCACCACATCGACCCTCTTCGGTTCGGCGTGGCGCGATTCGGGGCGTACCTTCTCGATCAAATCGGGGATAATATCGACCGGAGCTTCCGGCACGACGCTCAGGCGGGGATGGTACTCGAAGAGGATCGTCCCCTGCTTGCCGGCATAGAACTCGCCAAACGACGAGAGGTAGTAGCGCTCGCCCTGCTCGACAGCATGGCGCACCTCATACACCAGGCGGTCGATCTCGCCACGCGCCGCCAATTCGGACATTCCTTCGGCCACAAGCAGCCCCTGCAACACACCGTCATCGCGGCGCAAAAGCTCCGAGAAGACCACCGTGCGCGGCTCCTCCTTGACCAAGAAAGCGCCCAGCTGGGGCACAACCAACCGTTTATGGGTTTCGAGATATTGTTCGATGATGCGGATCAACACAGTAGTTACGTTTTTTGTTCGTTTCAGGGGTCAAAATTACCCATTTTCAGCAAAAAAAACAAGATTCGCACACCTATTTTCAAAATAATGAGGCGAAGTGTTGCTTTTCTCATTTTTATTCGCCTAATTTGCATCGTCGATTTTCGACAAATCCGATCGAGCTACTTTGGTCAAAAATTTTCAATGTAATCGAGTCGGATTGAAATTTTAACCCAAAACCCGCCTTCACGGATCATGAAAGACAAGTACATCGACCTGATCGAACAGACGTTCGACTTCCCCCAAGACGAGTTCTCGGTGCAGGACGGCGAGCTGCAATTCTACGACATCCCTTTGATGGAGTTGATCAAGCAGTACGGCACGCCCCTTAAGATTACCTACCTGCCGAAAATCTCCCAGCAGATCAATCGCGCGAAGCGTATGTTCAACGTGGCCATGGCCAAGGCGGACTATCGCGGTTCGTACAACTATTGCTACTGCACCAAGTCGAGCCACTTCTCGTTCGTGCTGGAGGAGGCGATGAAAAACGACATCCACCTGGAGACCTCGTCGGCCTACGATATCCACATCATCAAGGCGCTCTACGACGGCGGGATTTTGGACAAGGATCGCTTCATCATCTGCAACGGTTTCAAGCGCCCGCAGTACGTCGAGGGTATTGCCGAACTGCTGAACGAGGGTTTCGAGAATACGATTCCGGTGATCGACAACAAGGAGGAGATCGACCTGTTCGACGATGCCGTGACGAAGAAGTGTAAGGTGGGCATCCGCATCGCCTGCGAGGAGGAGCCGAAATTTGACTTCTACACCTCGCGCCTCGGCATCCGCTACAACGACATCGTCGATTTCTACAAGGCCAAGATCAAGCCCAGCAAGAAGTTCCAACTCAAGATGTTGCACTTCTTCATCAACACGGGTATCCGCGACACGGCCTACTATTGGAACGAGCTTTCGAAGTGCATGAATGTCTATTGCGAGCTGAAGCAGATCTGCCCCGAGCTGGACAGCCTCAATA
>CAYOEE010000159.1:0-4044 GCA_964402935.1 uncultured Alistipes sp.
GGAAGTCGTCGTTCGTCAGACCCATACCGCCCAAGATAATCTTGTCGGCCTTGGCGCGCAGGGCCACGTTGGCCATCACGGCGTTGTAAGGCTGGTCGGGGTCGGCGAAGAAGGGAATCTTCTGACCCGTTACGATCGTGTTGTTGAGGTCGATACCGGCGATACCCGTAGCGATCAGCTCCGAAGGCTGCAGACGCTTGAAGGGGTTCACGGTCGGACCACCGATCTCGCGAGCCTCACCCTCTACGGCCTCACCGCCCTCGAGCGGCTCACCATAGGCGTTGAAGAAGCGACCGGCCAGGTTATCCGACACCTTGAGCTTCGGCGGCTCACCGTGGAAGATCACCTCCGAGTTGGTGGCGATACCCTCCGTACCGGCAAATACCTGAAGCGTTACGTTCTGACCCATAATCTTTACCACCTGCGCCAGCTTACCGCCCACGGTAGCCAGCTCATCGTTGCCCACCCCCTCGGCACGCAACGTTACCGTAGCCTTGGTGATGTTGTCGATCTTGGTGTATATCTTTTGAAATGCGCGTGTTGTCATGGCTTATTTCGATTTTTCACTTACATACTGCTCAATCTGCTGCTTGTACTGCTCGAACTTCTCCGACTTCCACTCCGAGTAGTTCATCTGGCGGAAGAGGTTGATCAGACCCTTGAAGAACTGCGAGCACTGCTCGAAGTCCGTGAACGTGAAGTCGTGGCGGCAGATATCCAGCACCATCTTGTACATCATCTTCTGACGCTCGATCGGACAGTTGGCGTCAATGTCGTCGAAGGCATCCTGCTGCAGGATCACGAAGTCCAGCAGCTCCGACTTCCAGAAACGCTCGTGGTACTCCACGGGCACACCGTCGTCACCGAGGATGTTGATCTGGTCGTTGGCCTCCTTACCACGCTGTACGAAGGTCTTACCCTCATAGACGGCATCTACCCAATCCTTCTCGATCTTCTCGTCCAGGTACTCGCGAACCTCGGGATACTCCAGGTACTTCGAGTACGAATCCAGCGGGTCGATAGCGGGGTAGCGCTTCGAGTCGGCACGACCCTGCGAAAGGGCGTAGAAGCAACGAGCGGCCTTCTTGGTCGATTCGGTTACCGGCTCCTTGAGGTTACCACCGGCGGGCGATACCGTACCGAGGAAGGTTACCGAACCCGTCTCACCGTTCGTCAGCTTTACCAGACCGGCGCGGGCGTAGAAGTTCGAGATGATTGCCGAAAGGTCCATCGGGAAGGCGTCCTGACCCGGAAGCTCCTCCAGACGGTTCGACATCTCACGCAGTGCCTGTGCCCAACGCGAGGTCGAGTCGGCCATTACGAGCACCTTCAGACCCATTGCGCGGTAGTACTCACCGATCGTCATACCCGTATAAACCGAGGCCTCACGCGCCGCTACGGGCATATTCGAGGTGTTGCAGATGATGATCGTACGCTCCATCAGCTTGTGACCCGTGCGCGGATCGACCAGCTCGGGGAACTCCTTGAAGATCTCCACCACCTCGTTGGCACGCTCACCGCAAGCCACGATGATAATCACCTCGGCCTCGGCCTGCTTCGAAATGGCGTGCTGAAGCACCGTCTTACCGGCACCGAAGGGACCCGGGATAAAGCCCGTACCACCCTCGGCCAGCGGGTTGAAGGTATCAATAGCGCGCACACCCGTCTCCATCACACGCGACGGACGGGGCTTCTCCGTATAGGCGCGAATAGCCTGCTTCACGGGCCACTTCTGCACCATCGTGATCGGGTACTCCGTACCCTCCGAGTCCGTAACCACGGCCACCGTATCGGTCACCTTGTAGGTGCCGGCCTTCACGACGCTCTTCACCGTATAGGTACCCGTCATGACGAACGGAACCATGATCTTGTGGCTGATCCACTGCTCCTTCACCTCGCCCAACCACGAAGCGGCCGACACCTTGTCGCCCTCCTTGGCCAGCGGCGTGAACTCCCACGTCGAATTGTAGTCGATCGGGTCGGTCAGCGAACCGCGATCAATGAACAGACCCTCCATCTTCTCGAGGTCGTTCTGCAGACCATCGTAGTTCTTGGAGAGCATACCCGGAGCCAGCGTTGCTTCGAGCATGTGACCCTCGAATTCGACTTTGTCGCCGATCTTCAGACCGCGCGTCGAGTCGAAAACCTGGACATAGGCGTCATCGCCTACGACCTTGATGACCTCGGCCATCATCTTCGTATCACCTACATATACATGACAGATCTCGTTCTGACCAACGGGGCCGTCGGCCTTGACGATCACGATGTTCGAGATGATACCGTTTACACGTCCTGTAGTTTTCATTTGTATGTTGTTATTGTTTATTGATCAAATCCTTGCCGTCAAGCTCCTCCATCAGGTGGGCGAACATCTTGCGACCGCGCTCGGGGTCGAGCATCGACCAGCGGGCCACGAGGTTTACGCGCACCAGATAGCTGATGACGGCGTTGATGTCAAAGTAGTCGAAGGTCGAGAGCTCCGAAGCCTCGCGCCAGCGGATCAGGTCGATCTTGTGCTCCTTCTCCACGAGGTTCTGCTCATCGGCGATGGCGGCAATGGCCGCATCGAGGTACTGAAGCTCGCCACGCAGACCGAAGTCCGAGGCCGAGCTCTTCTGCAACTGCTCCACGACCTCGCCTTCACCAACCGTGACCTCCTCGATCGGGCGGTTCAGCTCACGAGCCGTGATGGCGGCCGAGACGTTGCGCAGGTTGCGATCAAAGGCGCTCCACTCTCTGAGGAAGCGGCACGCGGAACGATCTGCGAGGCGGTAGTAAGCCGCAAAGAGCGACTTCTCGAAGCGCTGCGCGGTGTCCACCTGTTCGGCATCCTCCCCCTCGGGGTCGGCGTAAGCGCGGATCACCTGCTGTAACTCCTCGGGCAGCAGCGTCGGGCGCTCCAGCTCGGCGAGGATCTCCTCGTGCGTGAGGTTCCCCAGCGCGTTGTGGGCCGTGCGACCGGCTCGGGCTGCCGAGAGGTTCTCGCAGTCGTAGTAATAGTAGAGCAGCTCCACGGCACGACGATCCTTCTCCTCAAGCTCCTCCAACACCTCGGCGCGAATCTCCGCGGCGTCGAAGCCCTTGCGATCCGCATCGAGTTGGTACTCGCGGAAGCCGGCTACCAGCGTATAATAATTCGTTGCGAACATAATCCGTTATGCGAAGAGCATGTTCGAAACCTTCTCGCGCAGGTACTCCGAAACGAGTGCCTCCAAATCGGCATCGGCAAACGAGATGTAGTAGCCGCCCTCCTTCTCCGAAACGCGGAAACCACTCTTCACCTCCTTCGAGTAGCCGACCTCGATACCCTCTTTCAGCAGCTCCTTGGCGGCCTTCTCGAACGAAGCGTCGAGTGCCGTGCGCTGTGCCTCGGGCAGCAGGGCCTTCAGCTCGACCTTACCGGCCGAAGCACCGTTCCAATTCTTGGCAACCGAGAGCATCATCTCCTTGAGGAAAGCGCCGTCGAGCGTGGCGGCCTTGATGCCCTCCGAGGTCGTCTTGGCAACGATCAGCTGGGCAATCTCCGACTTGAGACGGGCGATAGCCTGCTTACCGGCCAGGGTAATCTCCGTGGCGCTGTTCTTGGCTACATCGTCGGCCTTGTCCTCAGCCTTGCGGATGATCTCCTCGGCCTCCTTGCGGGCGTCGGCGATGATCTTTGCAGCCTTCTCCTGGGCCTCGGCTACGCACTTTTCGGCCTCCGAGCGACCCTTCTCCAGACCCTCCTCATACAGTTTCTGGGTCAATTGTTGCAGTTTATTTTCCATGATTTTGTTGTGTTGTTTATATTGATTTTTGATATTTCCGTTTTTGGGCACACAAAGGTAGGAATTATTTTCCGTTAAACCGCGTCTTTCGCGCGCGTATTTTCAGCGGTAAGGTGTTTATTTTGTTCTTTTTGCTCAAAAATGCTTCAATTTCGAAACTTTTCGGGCTTTTTGAACAATGATTTTCGCATTTTGCCCTTCGCGAAAGGTGGCTCACTCGGATTTTAGAAGCTGTTTAAAATTTATTTGCTTCATTCTTTTACGCTCTTTACGACTC
>CAYOEE010000160.1:0-3995 GCA_964402935.1 uncultured Alistipes sp.
TAAAAGTTAGCTCAACAAAATGGGAGATAGCCACCGGTAAAGGCTATCTCCCATCATTTTTTGTTGGGTGGCTGAAAGCAAGAAAAACATTCAACTTTCAACTTTCAACTCTCAACTATTTCGATCCTATCCAAAGGAAGATCATGCCGATCAGAATCAGCGCCAGATCAAGGGCTTTGGCCTTCAGGTTGCGTTCGTGGAAGAGCAGTGCACCGCACAGGAACGAAATGATGACCGAGCCGCGACGAATCATCGAGACCACCGAAATCATCGAATCCTCCTCGCTCAAGGCGTAGAAGTAGGCAAAGTCGGCAGCCGAAAGAAAAATCGAAATCAACGGAATGGCCCACGACCAGCGGAACGGGGTGGTTGTCTTGCGCTTAGGCCACCACAAAAGCCCCACGACGACGCTCATGATCAGGAGTTGATAGAGGTTGTACCAGCTCTGCACAAAGACCGGCTCCAGGCGTCCCATGATGAACTTATCATACAGGCCGCTCAGTGCCCCCGTGATGGCCGAAAGGGCGACAAAAAGAATCCAGATGTTGTGCGTAAAATTGACCCCCTCTTTCTTCGAGGAGCGGCTCAGAAGGAACAACGAAAAGAGCCCCAGCAGGACACCGATCCACTGATAGAGGTTGAGTCGTTCGCCAAAAAAGAGGAGCGCTCCGAGGAGCACCATCACGGGTCGTGTGGCGTTGATCGGACCTACGATCGTGAGGGGCAGGTGCTTAATTCCGAAGTATCCGAAAATCCACGATGTGAGCACAATAACCGCCTTCATCGCAACCAATCCATGAGCTGCAAGATCGCCCTGCGGAGCGTGGAAAATCGTCCCCTCGAACCACCCCGCATCGAGGGCAGAGGAGAGGATCATCGGCAAAAAAATCAACGTCGAGAAGAGGGTATTCAAAAGCAACACCGGTAACACGGCGTTACCGGTGAGCGATTGTTTTTTTGCGGCATCATACAGACCCAGCAGAGCCGCCGAAAGGAAGGCTAACGAAAGCCACATAGTGCGTTAAAGTTCGTCGCTGTAAACGGCACCCGGCAGGTCGTGCAGGTTGTAGCGCGAGGCCATCGACATACCGTAAGCACCGGCCGATTTAAGTGCCAAAAGATCGCCACGCTTCGTGCGCTTCAGGCTCACATTCTCCTGGAAGACATCCGTCGATTCGCAGGCCGTACCTACGACCGTATATTTGGTCATGATCTCCGACTCGGAGGTGATGTTCTCAATGTTGTGATACGACCCGTAGAGGGCGGGGCGGATCAACTCGGTCATCGAGGCATCGACAATCACCAGGCGACGACCCGTAGCGGTCGTTTTGTTGAACAGAACCGAGGTGATCAGCTCGCCACACTCGGCCACGATGGCACGACCGAACTCGAAGTGAACCTCACGATCGCCCACCGAGAGGTGGTTGTGGATAATGGCAAAGAGCGAAGCAAAATTCGGAATCGGCTCGTTCTCAGGTACATCGTAATTCACGCCCAAACCGCCACCGACATCCACGAAGCGGAAGTTGAAGCCCAGGCGCTCCATATTCTCCACGATCACATTGACCTTGTTGCACATATTCTCGAAAACGTGCAGCTCACGGATCTGCGAACCGATGTGGAGGTGAATACCGATCAGTTTGAGGTTCTGCAACTTCTTCAGTTCGTCGGCGTTCTCCAGAATCTCCTCATACGAGATACCGAACTTACTGTCGGCCTGACCCGTGTCGATGCAGTGATTCGTCTTGGGGTCAATATCGGGGTTCACGCGCAGGGCCACCTCCGTCACCTTGCCCGCCTCACCCGAGAGGCGATCCAGGAGGAAAAGCTCCTCAAGCGACTCGACATTGATGGCCAGAATCTCCTGCTCGATGGCGTATTTCAGCTCTTTATCCTTCTTACCCACACCGGCATAGACGATCTTCTTGGGATCGAAGCCCGACTCGATGGCTTTTTTCAGCTCGTTACCGCTGGCGCAGTCGATACCCAGGCCATACTCACGGATCGTAGCCAGAATACGATCGTCGTAGTTCGCCTTGATGGCGTAGTGCAGGTGGTAGCCGTAGCGTTTCGACTCATAGACAACACTTTCGAGCGTTTGGCGCAAAAGGGCCATATCGTAGAGGTAAAAGGGCGTTTCGTAAGCACGGAGCTTCGCAGCGACTTGTCTTGAAAGCATATTTTTAAGCGTTGAATGTTCAATTGACGGCAAAGATATATCTTTTTGACCACACACGCAAACCGGAAGGCTTCGCTATTTCATTTTTTTGTCGTATATTTGCGCGGATATACGAATAGGAAAGGAATGAAAAACATTCGCAATTTTTGCATCATAGCCCACATCGACCACGGCAAGAGCACGTTGGCCGATCGTCTTTTGGAGTTCACCAACACGCTCGGCCAGCGCGAAATGCAGTCGCAGGTGCTGGACGACATGGAACTCGAGCGCGAAAAGGGCATTACGATTAAGAGCCATGCCATCCAGATGGAGTACAAAGCCAAGGATGGTCAAACCTACACGCTGAATCTGATTGACACCCCGGGACACGTCGATTTCTCGTATGAGGTTTCGCGTGCCATCGCTTCGTGCGAGGGTGCACTGCTCATTGTCGATGCCACGCAGGGCATCCAGGCGCAGACCATTTCGAACCTCTACCTGGCCGTAGGTAACGACCTGGAGATTGTCCCCGTGCTGAACAAGATCGACATGGATTCGGCCATGATCGACGAGGTGAAGGATCAGGTAATCGACCTGATTGGTTGCAAGGAGGAGGATATTCTGCTCGCCTCGGGTAAGACGGGGCAGGGCGTAGAGGATATTCTGGAGGCCATCGTGGAGCGTATTCCCGCACCGGAGGGCGATCCCGAAGCTCCGTTGCAGGCGCTGATCTTCGACTCGGTCTTCAACCCCTTCCGCGGCATTATTGCCTACTACCGCGTTTTCAACGGCTCGATCAAGAAGGGTCAGCAGGTGAAGTTCGTCAATACCGGTTCGGAGTACGACGCCGACGAGGTGGGCGTGCTGAAGCTCAAAATGGTACCCCGTCAGGAGATCAAGACGGGCGACGTGGGTTACATCTGCTCGGGCATCAAGACCTCGGCCGATGTCAAGGTCGGTGATACGATTACGGCCGTGGCCAAGCCTTGCGAGGAGGGTATTGCCGGTTTTGAGGATGTCAAGCCGATGGTTTTTGCCGGTGTCTATCCGGTCGAGGCCGACCGCTATGAGGATTTGCGCGCTTCGCTCGAGAAGTTGCAGCTCAACGATGCTTCGCTCACCTTCGAGCCGGAGTCGTCGCTCGCACTCGGCTTCGGTTTCCGCTGCGGATTCCTCGGCCTACTGCACATGGAGATTATCCAGGAGCGCCTCTACCGCGAGTTTGACATGGATGTCATCACGACCGTGCCGAACGTATCGTACCGCATCACGACCACCGACGGTCAGGAGCTGGAGGTGCACAACCCCTCGGGCTTGCCGGAGGTGACGAAGATCGCCAAGATCGAGGAGCCTTACATCGAGGCGCAGATCATCACGAAGGCCGACTTCCTGGGCAACGTCATCAAACTCTGCATCGACAAGCGCGGCACACTGAAGAACCAGACCTACCTGACGACCGACCGCGTGGAGGTCAATTTCGATATGCCCCTCTCGGAGATTGTCTTCGACTTCTACGACAAGCTGAAGTCGATTTCGAAGGGTTACGCCTCGTTCGACTATCACCGCACGGGCTTCCAGCCGAGCCGCCTCGTCAAACTCGACATTCTCTTGAACGGCGAGCAGGTCGATGCCCTCTCGTCGCTCATCTTTGCCGACCACGCCTACGACTTCGGTCGCAAGATGTGCGAAAAGCTCAAGGAGCTGATCCCGCGTCAGCAGTTCGACATCGCCATTCAGGCCGCCATCGGTGCCAAGATCATCGCCCGCGAGACGGTCAAGGCCGTGCGTAAGGATGTGACGGCCAAGTGCTACGGTGGTGATATTTCGCGTAAGCGCA
>CAYOEE010000161.1:0-3992 GCA_964402935.1 uncultured Alistipes sp.
GTCGTAAAGAGCGTAAAAGAATGAAGCAAATAAATTTTAAACAGCTTCTAAAAATAGGTATTACTCTACGCGCAAGCGAATCGTAGCCGGCTTCAGCCCCTTGGCCGATACTGTTACCTCCACTTCGCCCGCCTCGCAACCACTCTGCACGATGGCCGTCAGTTTGCCGCTAAAGAGCTTCATCTGCGGCTTGTGGAACAGTTCGAGCGACGTGGGATCACCGTTGGCCATGGCGCGGAATGAAGCTGCACCCTTCACCTCGACTTTCACCGAGCGCGTCTCGGTCGGCACGGGATTTCCGGCCTTATCCACCACGCTGACCGTCAGGTAGGCCAGATCCTCACCCGACTTTTCGAGTGTCATGCGATCGGCCTCGACATGGAGTTGATAACCCTTGCCGGCCGTCACAACGCGCTTCTCGTCGGCCACCTTGCCATCCGCATCGTAGGCCACCACGCGCAACTCCCCCGGCTCGTACTTCACCTCATCCCAGATCAGGCGGTAACGCTCCAACAACGAACTTTTCTCCTTCGTGCGACGTCCCTGGCTCTTGCCATTGACAAATAGCTCGGCCTCGGGATAGGAGGTATAGACAAATACCGGCGTCACCTCTCCCTCGCGTCCCTTCCAATTCCAATGCGGGAGCACATGGAGCGTCTGCGCATCGGTACGCCACTGCGAGCGGTAGAGCCAATAGCGATCCTTCGGAATCGAGGCCAAATCGACGATACCGAACATCGACGAGTGGTTGGGCCAGGCATCCGTATCGTAGGGGGTCGGCTCGCCGAGGTAGTCAAAGCCCGTCCAGACGAACTGGCCAATCATCCACGGGAAATCGTCGTTCGCCGCGAAATCCAAATCGGGCAGGTTCGACCACCAGCAATACTCCACATCGTAGGCCGAGGAGTGGTGATCGGGATGCATCACACCCCCATCGGCCTTGACGGGGAAGTGATACACGCCACGCGAACTTACGGTCGAGCAGGTTTCTGAGCCAAGCAAGAGATTCTGCGGCAGATCCTTATAACCTCGCTCGTAGTAGCGCACGCGGTAGTTGAAACCCGCCACGTCGAATTGAGCCGCAAAGCCGTTCTCCAAGACACGGGGCAACTGGTCCATACCGCACGTCACGGGGCGCGTGGGGTCTTCGCGGTGGCAGATCGACTGCAACCACGAGGCGACCTTGTAACCCTCTGCGCTCCACTGGGTCGGCACTTCGTTGCCCACCGACCACATCACTACCGAGGGGTTGTTGCGGTAGTGGCGCAACATATTGACCATATCTTTCTCGGCCCACTCGCTGAAGAAGCGATGGTAACCGTTTTCGCACTTCGCCACATCCCACTCGTCGAAAGGCTCAAGCTGCATCATAAAGCCCATCTCGTCGCACAGCTCCACCAGCTCCTCGGCAGGCATATTGTGCGACGTGCGGATGGCATCGCAACCCATCTCCTTGAGGATCGTGAGCTGACGACGAATCGCCGCCCGATTCACGGCCGCACCCAGCGGGCCAAGGTCGTGATGGAGGCAGACGCCCTTGAATTTGCGCAACTCGCCATTGAGGAAAAATCCCTTATCGGCTCTGAGTTCGATCGTACGCACACCAAAGCGGGTCGTATAGCTGTCGCACAACTCCTCCCCGTCATAGACCTTCGTCACGGCACGATAGAGATAGGGCGTTTCGGGCGACCAGAGGTGCGGCTGATCAATCGTCAGGTGCTGCTCGAAGGGCATCCCGTAGAAGATATTACGCGTATCGCGCTTCGCGGCCACTACCCTATCCTCGGCATCGAGAATCTCGGTATGGAGCGTTACGGGGTGCTTTTCGGGTACACCCTTCAATTCCGTCTTGAGCGTTACCGAGGCGTAATCAGCACCCACATAGGGCGTCGTAATCTGCGTACCCCACACCGGCACATGAATCGTCGGCACGGTTACGAGGCGCACCTTGCGATAAAGACCTGCTCCCGGATACCAGCGCGAGGATTGGGGCTTGTTTTCGAGCATGACCTCCACGCAATTTTCACCCTCCTTGACCGCCTCCGTGGCGTCGCAGTAGAACGAGTTGTAGCCATAGGGCCAATAGCCCACCTTTTGGCCATTGACAAAGACCTGCGCCTCGCTCATCGCGCCGTCGAACAAGAGGATGTAGCGAGCATCCTCGGCCTTGGCAATTTCGACCGTCGTGCGGTAAGCGCCCTTACCCATATAGGGCAGACCGCCCGTGCGACCCGTCTTTTCGGTGGCCACTTTCTCGCCATTCTGCACCACGGCAACCGTTTGCAGGTCATATTCGCGGGCAAAAGGGCCGTAGATCGCCCAATCGTGCGGCACGGTGACCGCCTGCCAACCCTCCGCAGCCGTCAGGTTGTGGTCTCGACGGAAATCCCACTCCTTGAGGAGTTGTTCCGTGCGCTGTGTTTGCGCTGAAAGCAACAGCGTGGCCAGGAGGGCACACGCTGTTAAAAAGATTCGTTTCATAGCCCCTCGCTCTATTGTTCTACGCCGTAACGCTCAGCCTCCTCGGCCAAGAGAGCCTCCAGAATCGACTCCTTGACCTTGACAATCGTGCCGTGCTTATGACCGGCCGGCACGAAGATCTCGTCGTCGATCGGCGTAAAGGTCTTAAAATCGGTCGTCTTCACCGCACCGAAGCGATACTCGCGATAGACGTCGAAGTAGATCAGCCACTCCTCACCGACCTTCACGGCACAAGCACCCTCCGAATAGGTCGGAGCAAACTTCTCGGTCGGATTCGCGTAAGGGCCTTCGGCATCCGTAGCCTCGACGCAGAACAGATCGCTGAAGCCGGGCTTACGGTTATCCTTGATAATAAGGCGGTAGTCCCCCTCACCCTTCTTCACGACAAAGCCGTCGATCGAGTTGAATCCCGGATCGTAGAAAGTCTTTTTTGGCGCAAACTCGACAAAATCTTTCGTCGTGGTGTAGTAGGCACGGTGGCAACCGTTCGAGCCGAGCTTATCCGCCTCGGTGTAATTTTCGGGCAAAATCAACGACGACCAAACGATCATGTAGTGCTCCTTCACCTCGTCGTAGAAGATCTCGGGAGCCCACACGTTGTTTGTCTTTTCACCCTCCATGACGGGGATGACGCGCTGCTCGCTCCAATGGATCAGGTCTTTCGACGAAGCGTAACCAAAGCCCAACTCACCCGACCAAGCCAAGGTCCACACGAGGTGGAACGTGCCGTCAGGCCCTTGCACGAGCGACGGATCGCGCATCATCGACTGCGGGGCATACTTCGCCTGCTCCATCTGATTCGAGTGGTAGTTGTAGTACTCGGGCGCTTTGTTGCCGATCATCGGTTCGAGCCACGACCCTTGCAGGCTGTCCCAATGGTAGCCGTCGTAGCTGTACAAGAGGTGCAGTCCATCCCAGGCCGGCTCGCGGTGACCGGTGAAGATATAGACCTCACGCTCACTCTCTACGGGTGCCGTACAGGCTGCAAATGCAACCACAATCACACCCAAAATCAATGTTTTCAGTTTCATAAGTTCAATTTACAAATTAGCAGGAATTCGATATCTCGTTTTTTTACAAATTTGATGTATGGTATTTGCCCAATAATTGCGTAAGCCAAAGCCGCCGGCATCAGTTGTTGCTTCGATTTGAAATAATATTTGACGAGAAGCTACATCAAAATAAACGACATAATAAGTACCTTTCTCCGTCGCCTTATTTAACAACTTGGCAATCAGAACAAATCCTTTACCTTCCGTCTGAGGCAAATTGTAGTTCCGAACTATCGACTCAATATCCAAAGCATCAACATAGGGACTTCGAGCTGTCAGATTTGAAAAATCACACTGTTGTAAGCGATCATGTATTACTTCTGTATAATATTCATAACGGCGACCTAACAATCTACTAAAATCATATTTATCGGCCTCATTATACAACAAATCGTTAATAGCATGAAACGCATCGGCATAATCAGCCGGCGTTTCATGTGAGCTAAAAACTTTACATTG
>CAYOEE010000162.1:0-3974 GCA_964402935.1 uncultured Alistipes sp.
GGATTTATCGCACCGGCAGTAATTCTAAATTTTGAATTGCTCAAACGCTCCACCGGCTTTTGCAAGTGATCCAAATTAAGGAGATTAAAGAACGTGCTTTAATCTCCTTAATCTTTTTAATTTTTTAATCTCCTTTCTGCCCTTCTTGCCCTCCGTTTATCCGACGACGACCGTTACCAAATCTTCGCGGCGGAGGTACTGCTCGGCCAGGCGTTGCACCTCTTGGGGCGTGATGCGACGGATGCGCTCCACGTTTTCGGTGATGATGCGGTTCGTGTGGCCGCAGAGGATGTTCTCGATCGTGACGTCGGCAATGCCGAAAGGCCCGTCCAGGATGCGCATCATTTCGCCCGTCATGATGTTCTTGACGAGCTGCAACTCCTCCTCGCTCATCACTTCGTGACGCAGTCGCTCGATCTCTTTGTAAATCTCCTGCAAGGCCTCCTCGGTCACCTCCGTGCCGACCTGCGTAGCGATGGCCAGGTAGCCCTCGCGCTCGAAATTGACCATGGCCGAGATAACGCCATAGGTGTAGCCGTGCTCCTCTCTGAGGTTCTGCATCAGGCGCGATCCGAAGTAACCGCCCAAGGCGGCAGCTACGACCTGCATACCCACAAAGTCGGGGTGTTCGCGCGGAAACAACAGCCGTCCGATGCGGATCGAGGATTGCACCGCCCCCTCGTGTCGGAGGCGTACTTCGTGCTGTTGTTGAACGGGCGGGAAGTCAGGACGCGGAGTCGGCTCGGTGGCGGGGAACTGCTCCAGAAGGGCGATGAGTGCCGCACGCTCCTCATCCCCGATGCGACCGCTGCATACGGCAAAGCCGTTCGAGGCGGTGTAGTGGCGACGGTAGAAGGCGATCAGCTCCTCGCGGGTGAGGCGATCGTAGGCCTCCTCCTCGAAGGAGTGCCCATAGGGGTGGTCGGCGCCGAACATCGCACGGGCAAAGGCCTCACGAGCACGCACGTCGACCTTCTGTCGTTCGATCTGAAGGCGCTGCTTGCGCTTGAGGCGGTAGGTCTCGACCTCCTCCTCGGGGAAGGTAGGATGGAGCAGCAGCTGCTCGGCCACGCGCAGGGTCTCGGTGACAAACTTCGAGAGCATGGCGAAGCTGATATAGACATAGTCGCGGTCGGTATTGACGTCGTAGTACGAGCCGTGAAAATCAAGCTGTTCGGAGATTTTACGGGCGGTCATCTTCTCCGATCCCTCGGCCAAAAGATTGGCCGTCGAGGAGGCCGAAAAAGGAGTTGTTTGGCGCGACGAGCCGGCTCGAAAGAGGAGCGTGAGGCGCATCACGGCGAACTCGTCGGTGGGCAGGAGGTAGAGCCGCATGCCGTTACGAAGGGTTACCGGCTCGGCATCGGCAATCTCGATGGTGGGTTGGATGTTTTTGATCGGTAGCTCTTTCATCGTGCGCGGTAGATTAAGGTGGAACTGTTTTCTGCGCGGAAGATGCGCTCCGCAAATTCAAAGATGCGCTCCGTGTCGATCGAACGATAATCCTCGATCTCACGGTTAATTAGTTCCAGGTCGCCCAAAAAATCGTAGTAGCAGAGGTTCATCGCCTTGTTCATCACGTTCAGCTCCCCGAAGAGGGTGTTTGCCTCGAATTTGTTTTTTACCTTCTCCAGCTCGTAGGCCGAAGCCGCTTCGCGTTTGAGTGCCTCCGTTTCGAGGTTGAACGCTTCGATGGCCTCCTCTTCGGTTGTCGAGGGGAGCAGCTGCCCCGTGAGGATAAACAGCCCGGGATCGACATCGCCCGAAATGTAGGCATTGACCGAGGCAAACAGCCGCTTATCCTTGACCAAATGCTGGTACAGGCGCGACGAGTCACCTCCCGAAAGGAGGTCGGAGATCAGGTCGCCCGTCGAGAAGTCGCGCGAAAGACGATCCCCCATGTGGTAGGCGATCGAGATCGTCGTGGCGGGAACATCGCGCTCGACAACCTTCATGCGTGCCTCCTCCTGCACAGGCTCCTGCGGAATCGGGGCAGGAGTAAAGGAGCTGTCCTCCAGCTCGCCAAACCACTTTTCGGCCAGATCCAGCATCGCCTCCTCCTCCCGATCGGCCGAGATGGCCAAGACGACATTCGAGGGGCGGTAGAAGGTGCGGTAGAAACGCTCCACCTCTTCGAGCGTAGCCCCTTCGATGTGGTCGGTCGAGCGACCGATCGTCGCCCAGCGATAGGGGTGTATGCGGTAGGCCAGCTCTCTGAGGAGCATCGTCTGATCGCCGTAGGGCTGGTTCAGGTAGCGCTGGCGGAACTCCTCGACCACCACGCGCTTCTCGGTTTCGAGCTTCTCGGGCGTGATCCAAAGTCCCGTCATGCGGTCGCTTTCGAGCCAGAGTGCCGTCTCGATGTTATCGACCGGCAGTGTGAGGTAGAAATTCGTATAGTCGTTGTTCGTGAAGGCGTTATCCTCGCCCGAAGCCATCTGCACGGGCAGGTCGAACGAGGGAACATCCCGCGTGCCACGAAACATCAGATGTTCAAAGAGATGGGCAAACCCCGTGCGGTCGGGGTCCTCGTTGCGGGCACCGACCTTATAGAGCAGATTGACGGCCGAGAGTTTCGACGAGCGGTCACGATTGACCACAACCGTAAGGCCGTTTTTGAGTGTGCGTTTCTTATAAGGAATCATAGCGGATGCAAAGTAAATAATTAAAAATGAAAAATTAAAAATTAAAAAATCCGAATTCTTCGTATCTTTGTGCCAAACTGATAACGAGTATGAAACATTTGATGGGAATATTAGCCCTCTTTTTGATGGCTTCGTGCAGCCGAGAGGCGCAACTGACAATTCTTTCCGACGGCCTGCAAAACGATACGCTCTTTGTCGAGCGCAGTAATTTCGAGGAGCGCGTCATGGCACGCGGGGATCGCGCGGCCTATCGTCAGGAGGTCGATACGCTTTGCTTTGTCGAGGGACGTGCCACGCTCGTGTTGCCTGCCGAGGGGGCGCAGTTCGTGCAGCTCTCCTCGCCCGACTATCGCGCAGGTGTTGCCGGTCGAACCTACCAACTGCCGGCCGGTCGCATCGATATGGTGGTGTATGCCGCAGAGCAGGTTGAGGTGACGCTGAAACCACATAAGCACGGCCATCTGACGGCCCAAATTGACGGTTCGGAGCTGAACGCTGCCATTGCCCGACTCGACAACCAGGTGCGCTCGGTGCAGGTCGATATGTATGCTACGGGCGCGGCACTCAACGAGGCGATGGCTGCAAAGAGCGATCGCGTCGATTCGTTGCGCAACCGCCTGATGGATATCCGCGCAGCCATGCACTCGGTCTATGCCGAGTATATGAAGGCTCATCCGGCCGACGAGGCTTCGGCCTACTGTTTCTACCAGATGGGTCCCCGTCGTGGCGAAAAATATTACCGAGACCTCGATCAGAAGGTCTTTCGGGGAGTGTTCCGCCCCGTGCAGATGTTGGCTGAGGAGTACTTCGACGAGCAGCTCACGCGTGCCGAGCTGAAGCAGGCTATTGCCGAAGGAAACGAGGCGCCCGACTTTGCGCTTAAAGACTCGTCGGGCAAGTCGGTTACCCTCTCCTCGCATCGCGGAAAGTGGGTGGTGCTCGATTTTTGGGGCACCTGGTGCTCGTGGTGCATCAAGGGAATGCCCCGCATGAAGAAGGCCTACGAGACGTATCGTGATCGGATGGAGTTGATCGGCGTGGCGTGTGGCGACAAGGAGGATAAGTGGCGCAAGGCGGTCGAAATGATGCATCTAGAGTGGATCAATGTGATCGACCCGATGGATGCACCGGTCGAGGAGTCGGTGGCTGCCATCTATGCCGTGGAGGGCTACCCGACGAAGGTGATTATTACCCCCGAGGGCATGATTCACAAGATTTTCAAGGGTGAAAGCCCCGAATTTTACGAAGAGCTGAAGCAACTTTTTGCCTCCGATAACTAAGAAGCTGTTTAAAATTTATTTGCTTCATTCTTTTACGCTCTTTACGACT
>CAYOEE010000163.1:0-3969 GCA_964402935.1 uncultured Alistipes sp.
TCAGGTAGGTATGCAGCGGCGAGCGGAACTCGTAGAAGGGCTGACCCTCGTTGATGAAGGGCGAGAGGCTCATCCACGCAATCACCACGAGGCCGACCACAACACCCAGGATCGAGGCCGCGCGGTTGGGCTTTTTGCAAGCCAACGAGAGCAGGAACAGACCCAGCATACCACCGCTGAAGATCGAGGCGAGCTTCCACCAGGCATCCAGCACACCGTCGATGTGCATCATCGCAAGACCCATCAAAATACCGAGGCCACCCACGACAAACGAGGCGAGGTAGAGCACCGACATATTCTTCTTCTCGCTCATCTCCGTCTTCGTGAAACGCTTCACAAAGTCGGTCAAAACGATCGTAGCCGAGGAGTTGATGCTCGTGGCAATGGTGGACATACCGGCCGAGAACAACGAGGCAATCACCAGACCCGTCAGACCGGTCGGCAGACCATGCACGATAAACCACGGGAAGACCTTATCCGAAGGCGTGCCTGCGGGCAGCAGATCGGGCTGGGCCGTGTAGTACGAAAACAAGGCCGTACCGATATAGACAAAGACAAGCGACACAGGGATGTAGAGCAACGAACCGAAGAGGGTCGATTTCACCGCCTCGGCCGTCGATTTGGTCGTCATGTAGCGCTGCACATAGTTCTGGTCGATGCCGTAGTTCTGCATATTGGTAAACAGACCGTAGATCAAGACCACCCAGAAGGTCGGCTCGGCCAGGCTTGCACCAAAGCTGCCCAGCGAGAACTTACCATGGGCCGAAGCGATCTCGAAGAGCTGCGAGGGTCCCTCGGGCATCGAGAAGGTCAATAAAACGGCACAGGCCACAGCTCCGACGATCAGAATGATACCCTGAATGGCATCGGTCCACACCACGGCGGCGATACCACCCAAGAGGGTATAGATCAGCGTAATGACACCCGTCCAGATGATGATGGTCTGAATATCCCAGCCGAACATCGTATTGAGCGGCAGAGCCAGCAGCAGCAGGATCGAGCCTACGCGTGCCAACTGCGTCAGGAGGTAGCACACAGCCACATAGCATCGCGCCCAATAGCCGAACTTCTGCTCCAGATAGTGGTAGGCCGAGACGCTGTTCACGCTACGATAAAGCGGGATAAAGACCTTGGCCGCGAGCCACGTGGCAAGCGGAATCGAGAGCGAGAAGACAAACGGATTCCAGTTGCCGCCATAAGCCTGTCCGGGCAGGCCGAGGAACGAAATCGAGGAGACGAAGGTGGCGAAGATCGACATACCCACGACCCAGGCAGGAAGCGAGCCTTCCGCCTTCGTAAAGGCAGCCGCGCCCTGCTTCGAGCGGAAGTAGAACGAGCAGCCAAAGAGGGCTACGCCGCCTACGAAGATAAAAAAGACGATGTAATCGAGGATGGTAATTTCCATATCGGTTCAGTCGGTTGGTTGTTGGTTTTTGGTTTTTGTTTGATTTACTCCGTAACGGGGGCACCCAGCGCCACGAGTGCATGACGAATCTTCTCACGCTCCTCGGCGCGGAACTTTCGATAGGGCCACGAGAGGTAGTCATCGCAGATACCCAGGAGCGAGAGGGCGCACTTCACACCCTTGAGGTAGCTCGAGCCGTACTTGCCGACCGTGTAGATCGAGCCGGAGATCTGCATGATGCAACGCTGCAACTCGCGCACGCGCTTCAGATTACCCGCCTCGGCTGCATCGAACATCTCGACATAGAGTTCGGGGAAGATGTTGGCACCTCCATTCACACCGCCATCGGCACCCATCAGCACACACTCACCCGTCAGCTCCTCCGGCCCGACATAGAGCGAGAAATCCTCCCGATCGCCCAAGAGGTAGATCAACGTCTCGAAGTAGTTCATGTTGGCCGACGAATCCTTCAGACCCACGATATTGGGATGATCGGCCAGCGCGGCTACGGTCTTAGCCTCCAGGAAGACCTTGACGTGCGAGGGCATATTATAGAGGTAGAGCGGCAGACAAAGCACATCGGCCAAAGCCGTGTAGTACTCGATCAGCTCCTGCTGCGAAGCGGCAAAGTAGTAGGGAGCGGCAGCCACGACACCCACAGCACCACACTTCTTGGCGTGCTCGGCCAGGCGGACACTCTCGTCGAGCGACGTATCGGTCACACCTACCAGCACGGGCACACGACCGGCCACCTGTTTCAGAACCAGCTCCACGAACTCGTAGCGCAGGTTATAGGTCAGGCTCTGCGCCTCACCCGTCGTACCCAAAATAAAGAGGGCATGCACGCCACCCTTCAACATGTGCTCCACCAGACGCACGGCGCCCTCACGATCCAATTCGTCGTTTCCCTTCAGGGGGGTAATCATCGGCGGAATAATACCACGCAGTTTTTTCATATCCTTGTCTGTTTTGAAATTTCTAATGCAATATTACCAAAAATAGCCCAAACAAAGATATGAAAAAATGTCGAAATTGTATATAATTTTAACCGGTCATGTGACTTTTATTGCTTTTTTACTATCTTTGAGTGCAAAACCAATTAAAACACAATACCATGAAGAAATTTAACCTAATTTTCTCGCTCGCAGCGTTGCTGGCCGTAGCCTGTGCACCCCAGTCGCCGAGCGAGAAGGCTTGGGCCGAGGTCTATCCCGCCATCGAGGCGAAGATCGTCGCCCCGACTTTTGCTGACGCCACGTTCGATATCCGCGACTACGGCGCAAAACAGGATGTAGCTTCGCACGAGGCGATTAACGCAGCCATCAAGGCTTGCAACGAGGCCGGCGGCGGCCATGTCATCGTGCCCGCAGGTACCTGGCTCACGGGTGCCATTACGCTCCTTTCGAATGTCGATCTGCATCTGGAGGAGGGCGCTACGCTCCTCTTCTCGGATGACCTGGACCACTACCCCCTCGTGCGCACCCGCTGGGAGGGCATGGACTGCATCAACTACTCGCCGATGATCTACGCCTTCCAGCAGGAGAATATCGCCGTAACGGGTCTCGGTACGCTCGACGGTGGTGCTTCGCTCAAGAACTGGTGGGCCATGGTTTGGAACCTGGAGACCGATTGGGAGCCGGAACGTCGCAACACGCAGCGCTATGGTCGCCCCCTGCTTCAGGAGTGGATGGATGCCAAGAAGCCCGTCGAGGAGCGCGTGATGGGTCACGGCTACGGTATGCGCCCGCAGCTCGTCAGCCCCTTCGAGTGCAAGAACATCCTCATCGAGGGTGTGACGATGATTCGCTCGCCCTTCTGGAACCTGCACCCCGTATTCTGTGAGAATATCACCGTGCGTGACGTGAAGTTCAACAACGACGGCCCGAACGGTGACGGTTGCGACCCCGAGTCGTGCAACTACGTCCTGATCGAGGATTGCTATTTCAACACCGGTGACGACTGCATCGCCATCAAGTCGGGTCGTGACGGTGACGCTCGCGCCTTCGAGATTCCGAGCCAGAACATGATCGTCCGCAACTGCGAGATGAAGAACGGCCACGGTGGTGTGGTAGTTGGTAGCGAGATCGGTGCCGGCTACAAGTACCTCTTCGTGGAGAACTGTGTGATGGATTCGCCCGAGCTGGATCGCGCCATCCGCATCAAGACCAACGCCCGTCGCGGTGGCGTGATCGAGCACATCTACGTGCGCAACGTGACGGTCGGCCAGTGCAAGGAGTCGGTGCTGAAGATCAACCTGATCTACGACCAGAAGAGCGTCGGTGACGCTACGGATTACCCCGTGGTACAGGATGTCTATCTGGAGAACATGACGAGTCAGAAGAGCCGCTACGGTGTCTGCGTCACGGCCCTGGAGAACGTGAACAACATCCACAACATTTATGTAAAGGATTGCGAGTTCAACAACCTCGAGAAGGAGGAGTCGATCTCGGGCCAGAGCGACCCGATCAACTACGACAACGTGAAGATGAACCTCGCCCCCGCCGAGGAGGAGTAACCGATCACCTTCCACCAAAAAGCCGCAGCTGATTCAGTTGCGGCTTTTT
>CAYOEE010000164.1:0-3957 GCA_964402935.1 uncultured Alistipes sp.
GATACAAAGCAAAAAGGGAAAAACTTTCGTTTTTCCCTTTCAGTACCCCCTCAGGGGCTCGAACCCTGGACCCCAACATTAAGAGTGTCGTGCTCTACCAACTGAGCTAAAGAGGCATTTGCTTTCGGAGTTTTACCCCCTAATTGCGTTGCAAAGATAAGGACAAAAGTTCTTCTCTGCAAATTTTTTTGCGAAAAAATTTGAAAAAATTTTCTCGCGCGGAGCCCTTCCCGAGGCGAATCGAGCACTAAAGGACTATAAATCTATTCGATACGCCCCGTATTCCACTCACCCTCGGCCGCAGGATAAATCACCGGTCGCGGATCGCCCAGGCGCTTTAGCGAGCTGAAACTCTCATACAGTGCAATGCCGTTGGCCGAGCGCGAGGCAATCGAGAAGCCGATCACCGAAGGGTGGCGTTTAGCCGTATGGTAGCTGTTCTCGACGCGTTCCAGATAGAAGGGCACCCAGGCCGGATCGTTCGAGGGATTTCCGCCCACACGACGCGACTCGCCGCTGTGACTGCTGTCAATCGGGGCCTGGGCAATGACATACAACCCCAGCGTATCGCACACCGCATAGAGGCGCGAAGCAACAGCGCCTGCCTGCAGGCGGATCGTATTGGCCGACGAGCGACGAATCTCGGCCAACTGCTCGGGGGTTGCCGTGGGGGCGCATTCAACGATTTGGAGCTGCTGCTCACGGCCGTTGATCGCTACCCTACCCTCGCGGTGGTGCACCGTGCGCAGACCCAGTGGATATTGATGATACTCGGTAAAGCGCCCCTCACGTTGTGTCTTGAGGCGCAGGGTGTAGTGTTGCGGTTTTTCACGACTCCACAAGAGCGTATCGGGTATCGTAGCGATAAAGCGCACGGTATCCTCGCCACGCATTTGGAGCGTCAGATCGCTTTGACCATGTGCCACACGCTCTCCGGCAGGGCCTTCCAGTTCGTAAAAGAGACGCACCGAACGCGGATTGAGGGCATAACTCTTCACCACGATTCCCACCTCGGCCGTAGCCAGCGCAGGATTCTCCTCATTGAGTGTTGTTTTGACCAACACATCCCTTACGCCCATCGTCGGGGAGGAAATCGCCCACACCTTACCGGCCTGCTCCGCGTTGGTTTTCCAGCTCTCGATCGGAGCCATGTCCGAGGGACGATTTAAGATGACTTCCACGCGGTTACTGCCCTCTTTAAGGCGTTTCGTAATATTGAAATCGGCCGGGGAGTTACCATCCCGATTTGTCGCCGTCCGACGGCCGTTGATCCACAACTCATAATCGGCCGGCATACTCTCAATGTGGAGAATCACCTGACGATTGGTCCAGGCGAAGGTCGAAACGAGGTCGGCCGCGAGGCGATTTCCGTCCACCGTCCACTCCGTAATCGGGGTGCGGTAGCGATGACTTTCGAGCGAGGAGGCAGCATCCGCAGCCGAGTAGCAGGGATTGATCATCGCACGCGGAAGTTCGCGGTTTTCGGTCGCGCTATAGGGCTGTGCAACGAGCAGGTTGCACGAAAAAAGAGCGAAAAGGGTGGCGATTATGCGCATAGTTTTGTATCTTTGCTTTCGACAAAGATAGCTATTTTTTTCAATACGCGATGCAAGAGTTTCCAAAACTGCAATTTCCGGCGGCTCAATTACGTCTGCGCGAGGGGGCAAAGGGGCACGAGGTGTGGTGTCCGGTGCGCCGTCAATGGCTACAGCTGACCCCCGAGGAGTGGGTCAGACGCCACCTGGTGGCCTGGCTGACCGAAGCGTTGGGCGTACCGCCGACGAGCATCATCGAGGAGTATCCCATACCCCTCAACGGTCAGCCGCAGCGAGCCGACGTAGTTGTTGTGGGACGGGATGCAAAGCCGCTCCTGCTGGCCGAATGTAAAGCCACGGATATCAAGATCGACCAAACGGTATTGGATCAGGCAGGACGCTATAACTCGGTGCTTGGGGCGCGCTATCTATTCATTACCAACGGCACGCACCACTACGCCTACGAACTGACCTCGGCAGGCTATCACCCCATAAAGCAACTTCCGCCCCTTTTTTAGCTTGGGAGCGGAAGCGAGTGTGTCTGTCGTCGCGCGTCACAGATTCTTGTAGGTCTTTCCGATGTAGTGCTGGAAAGCCTCCTTATAGCTCTCCCCGATCGGAATAAACTCCTTGTCGTTGATGTAGATACGTCCGCGCATATAGCTGCGGATCGCTTTCAAATTGACGATATATGAGCGATGCACGCGCATAAAACGATCCGCAGGCAGCTCGGTCTCCATGTTTTTGATGCGATAGAGGGTCGTGATCTTCTGTCCGTCGGCAAGGTGGATGCGGACATACTCCCCCTCGCTTTCGAGGTAGAGGATCTCGTCCAGGCGCACCAGCGTCAGCTTATAATCGGCCTTCACCGAGATATACTCCTGCTGCATCGAGGGGATCTCCTCAATCGGGGCCGCTGCCGGTTGCTCGGCGGGCACCTCCTGCAGCGGTTGCGCGCTCGGCTCACCAAGGCGCTGAGCCTGCTGTTTAAGCTCGTAGAGCGCATTGGCCTTGGCAGCTGCACGGCTGAAGTCGGCCAACGAGAAGGGCTTTAAGAGGTAATCCACCGCATTGAGTCGGAATCCCTCCACGGCATACTCCGAGTAGGCGGTCGTAAAGATCACCATCGGGGTGTTTCCCGTCAAGGAGCGAACAAACTCCACACCGCTCAGATCGGGCATATTGATGTCGAGAAAGATCAGATCAATCGGCTCGGTCGTAACGATCTGCTGTGCTTCCAGCGCGTTGTTGCAACTGGCCACCAGCTCCAGGTACGGGAGCTTGGTGATGTAGGTCGTCAATTGTCGGAGCGCCAACGGCTCGTCGTCTATGGCAAGGCATCTAAGCATGGAGCGTAGGGATTACGAGTTTAACGGTATAACGCTTCTCCTCCTGCTGAATGTCGAACGAGTAGCCGTTCTTGCCATAGATCAGATCGAGGCGCTTGCGTACGTTCTCCAGCCCGATACCACCCTGCTTGGGCACGGAGGAAGAAGCAGGGATGCGGCTGTTGCTGATGATGGCTGTGAGTTTCTCGTCGGCATAGAAGAGCGAGATATGGATGTAGGAGGGGTGGTTGTAGCTCACCCCGTGTTTGAAGGCATTCTCGACAAAGACGATCAACAGCAGCGGCGGAATGGCCACCTTCTCAGGCAGCGTCTGCGGTGCGTCGATCGTAATCTGCACATGATCCGTATAACGGATACGCATCAGTTCGATGTAGTTGCGCATAAACTGCAAATCGGCCACAAGCGAGATCCTCTCCCGCTCCGAATCGTAAAGTACATAGCGCATCATCTTCGAAAGGTCGATAACAGCCGATTTTGCCGCCTCGGAGTCGATATCGATCAGGGCGTGGATGTTATTGAGCGTATTCATGAAAAAGTGCGGATTGATCTGGTATTTAAGCGAGTTCATCTCGGCACGCAGATTCTCCTCCTTGAGTCGCAACATCTGTTGCTCGTCGCTGATCGACTTGTAGAGGAGCTTGATACCGTCGTTTGTACCATTCATAAAGAGGGCAAAGAGGATGTTCCAATAGACCTCGTGGTTCGTGAAAGAACCGTAGAGCGAAACGTGCCCGATGCGCATCTGGTAGAAGTCGATGATGATGAAGACAATCGTGACAAAAATCAGATTGACAAGCAGATAGAGCCCGTAGCGCTGTTTGAGCAGGTAGTGCGGCGCAATGGCGAAGTTGTGCACGAGGAAAATGACCAGGTAAGGGATAATCTGTCGCCAAACGATCCACGCCTCCTCCAAATTAACGTGCAACTCGGACAACATCTGCGAGTTAAGCACCGGCACAAGGATAATGGCCGACCAAACCAACAGGTAGAGCAGGTTTTCGCCGATGACGTGCTTTTTATCGATAGTTACATTTACTTTCATCCCTTTCGAAACGCTATGTCAGACAAAGATA
>CAYOEE010000165.1:0-3931 GCA_964402935.1 uncultured Alistipes sp.
TAGCCACAAAAAAGCTGTAAAATCATTTCGCAAACAAATTTAAACAGCTTCTTAGTTACCATTAATTTCTCCCTCATTTTATAAGAACTATTTTTCAAAACGACAATACAGCGACTCTCTTTTCATGTGGGTTACAAAAATGTAACCCACAAGGGAGGGAGAAACGAACGGACGACAACAGCATTTTTTGATTTTAGAGGAGCAGATTTTGTCATTATGCAGTTCGGCCTGGATGGGACATACTTGACGTATTTCCCATTCAGGTCGGACAAATAAGGGCAAAAGGTGCCCTATAAAATCGAAAAACCACTATCTTTGTGGCATCAATGAAGATCAACCGCGAAATACTACGCCTGGCTGTCCCCAACATCATTTCGAACATTACCGTTCCGATGATGGGCATCGCCTCCACGGCCATAGCCGGCCATTGGGGCGTCGATTCGGCCGCCACGATTGGTGCGCTGGCCATCGGTACGTCGATCTTCAACTTCATCTATTGGAATTGCTCGTTTGTCCGTATGGGCACGAGCGGGCTCACGGCCCAGGCCTACGGCGCGAAAGATTGGGGCGAGTGTACCAACATGTTGGCGCGTGCGCTGGTCGTAGCGGCGGCGTTGGGTCTGTTGCTCGTGGTGCTGCAACTGCCGCTGGGCGAGGTCGCCCTCTGGGCGATGAATGGCGACGCGATGACCCGCGAATACTTCTACGCCCGTATTTGGGCCGTGCCGGCAGGTATTCTGCTCTTCGGTTTCAACGGTTGGTTCACGGGGATGCAGAACGCCGTGATCCCGATGGTGACGGCTATTGCGGTCAATCTGATCCACATCGGGTGCAGTTTCTTCTTCGCCTTCGGGCTGGATTTGGGCATTGTGGGCATCGCCTACGCCTCGGTATTGGCGCAATATACGGGCGTGGGGCTTTCGATCTTGTTGCTGATGATCCACTACCGCAAGCTGCTCACAGGTATCAACTGGCGCAAGGTGCTGGCCATCGAGCCGCTCAAAGAGTTCTTCCGCATCAACCGCGACATCATGTTGCGCACGGTGTGCAACGTGGCGGTTTACACCTTCTTTACGGGTATTTCGGCACGCATGGGCGATCGGAATCTGCTGGCCATCAACACGCTCCTCATGCAGCTCTTTACGCTCTTTTCCTACATGGCCGACGGCTTTGCCTACGCGGCTGAGGCGCTCACGGGGCGTTTTATCGGGGCACGCGACCCGCGAAATCTGCGACTTTGCATCAACCGCAGCATCCTATGGAGCACGGCTATTGCCCTCTTTTTTGTCGTGGGTTATCTCTTCGGGTGGCGCGATCTGCTGGCGCTCTTTATGGATAGCGAAGCGGGCAATACTGCGGATTTGATCGACCTTGCGGGCAACTACATCGCCTGGATCATCCTCATTCCCTTCTTCTGCGCCGTGCCGTTTGCGCTGGATGGCATCATGATCGGAGCCACGGAGAGCCGTGTGATGCGCAACGCCATGTTTGTAGCCGCCGCAGCCTTCTTTGCGCTCCACTTCGGGCTTTATCCCTTCATCGGCAACAACGCCCTTTGGGCCGCCTTTACGCTCTATATGCTCCTGCGCGGTGTGTGTCAATTCTTGATGACCGACCGCCTTCGCACCCTCTACGCCAAGGCCGAAACTCGCTAAAACATAAAACAAACGTCGATATGACCCAAATTGAATTTTCGCTCGATTTCTTCGCGGCACGTCTTTGCACCACCCCCGACAAGCTCCACTTCTGCCTCTTGGAGCGCACCTACAACGACCCCGAATGTGGGGTGTATCGTGCCCCGGGTCTCAGAATCGAGGGGATCAAGGAGTACGGTTACTCGCTCTACGAGGGGTGTTTTGTAGCCTTAGGGGAGGTGTTCCACGACAGCGTGATCTCGATGCAGGATGCTACAATCGAGCAGTCGGAGAATGGCTACACCTTCCGCACCGAGTCGGGCATCGAAGCCTACTACACAACCCACGACCTGATGCATATCTGGTATACGCGCCTCATGAACGACTACCTGAAATAGACCCACGACACACAAACGAGGCCCTGCCAAAGATGGCAGGGCCTCGTTCTCTTTTGTAGGCGCTCCTACTTCTTCGTTACGCGGAACCAGTCGGCATCCATCCAACCGCCGTCGTTCTTGTGAATCTCGGCATCGACAAAGTAACCGATCTTGGCACCGATCCAGTGGCCGGCCTGAGCCTCGAACTCCTCGCCGATCTCCATGAACTTCTTGCCATCCTTGCTATACGAGAAACGGCAGAAGAGGCGGGGCTGCTCGCCCTTGTTCCACACCTGGCGGATCTTGCAGCGGAAATAGACATCCACCGGCTCCATGTCGGGTGCGTAAGCAGCCGTAGCAACCAGCTCCTCGGGCGTACCCTTGCGCATGGCCTCCTTGCAAACGGTCTGCTCAACCACAACCTTGCCATCCTTGAGCTTCAGACCGATCGTAGCGTAGTCGTGCCCCATCATGATCAGACCCATGCGATCACCCTCGTACTTGGGGCTGAACTTGAGCTTCGTCGTAGCCACATAGTCGGGAGCATTCACCTTCTGCATCAACAGGTTGCCGTTGTCCGAGAGGTTGCGCCACTCGTTGTTGTGGGCACGACAATAGAGGCGAATCTCACCCGTCGTGGGGTTCGTGAAGAGCCAATGCAGCTGCGGATTGGCATGCCACTGCCACTGAAGGCCGAGCGTGCGCTCCGAGAACTCGTCGCTGTCGGCCGGCGTTTTAATCTCTGACTCAACCTGCGAGGCGGGCTTCTTGAACTCCTTTACCGGCTCACCAATGCCGTTGCCGTCGTAATCGACACCCATCGTACACCAGTCATCCTCGGTCCACGCCATCGGCTGGAGGTGGCAAACACGACCGTAGGCATACATATCAACAAAGTGCATAAACCAGCAGTTGCCCTCGACATCCTCGACCCAACCGCCTTGGTGCGGGCCGGGGATACCCGTCGAGCCCTCCTCCAGGACGGTCTTAATCTCGTAGGGACCCCACGGCGAACGCGAACGCAGAACCACCTGCCAGCCCGTCTTCACGCCACCTGCGGGAGCAAAGACATAGTACCAGCCGTTGCGCTTGTAGAACTTCGGGCCTTCGATCGTCGGGTGCTCCCCGTGGCCGTCGAAGATCATCACATCCTGCCCAATGAGGCTCATGCCGTCGGGCGTCATCTCGCTGACGGACAAGATGCTCTTAAATCCGGCACGCGAACCGGCCCAACCGTGAACAAGGTAGGCCTTGCCATCCTCATCCCAAAGCGGCGAGGTATCAATGATACCCTTGGCAGCCTTCACCAGGTGCGGCACAGTCCACTCACCGCGCGGATCCTGCGTCTTCGACATATAGACACCGCGATCGGGATCACCCCAATAGATGTAGAACCAACCGTCGTGGTAGCGGAAGCAGGGGGCCCACACACCGTCACCGTGACGCGGTTTATCGAACCAATCGTAGGGAGGCTGGTTGAGGAAAACGTGGTTTACGATCTCCCAATTCACCAGGTCGGTCGAGTGAAGAATCGGCAGACCCGGGACGCAGTTGAACGACGAAGCGGTCATCCAATAGTCATCCCCCACGCGAATCAGATCGGGATCCGAATAGTCGGCATAAAGTACCGGATTCTTGTACTTGCCGTTGCCCAAATCGGGTGTCCAAACCGTCTGCGCCGAAGCCATCGAAACGGCCACCAGCGCCATGCAGGCAAAAAGAAGTCTCTTCATTACTCAATCGTGTTTTCTTTGTTAAACGTACCATTCCAAGGCCAACGATACTGCTCCGAGCCAACCTTCAGGGCGAAGATTTTTTCGAGCGTATATTCGTTGGCAACCTGCTCGTCGGTCAGCTCGTGCGACCACTGAACGCGCTTCGAGCGATCGGCACCCGGGCCGTAGCACTTATATTCGGCAT
>CAYOEE010000166.1:0-3892 GCA_964402935.1 uncultured Alistipes sp.
TTTTTTAGAAGTTGTAACCGACCGAGAGAAAGAAGGTGCGGTGCTTGGATTTGCCCTCCTTGCCTGCATCGAAGAGGCTGTAATCGAAACCTGCCGAGGCCACAAACTGACGCCACTCACCCGTGAACGAGGCTCTTACACCGAAGTCCGATCGCTCCAGGAAGCCGTGATCGCCAAAGGTATCGCTTTTCACACCGGCAGCTTTCATCTTGCCGGCAAAGCCGAGCCCGTAGTAGAAACCGGCCGAGGGGTAGAGCGTAAACTCACGACCTGCAGCAAACTTGTAGTTCACCAAGAGGGGCACCTCGAAATAGTAGGCGCTGCACTTATTCGCACCGTCGTACTTGAAACCCTTCTGCGAGACATAAAGACCCGTCTCAAGGTAGAGGGGAATCTCCTTGGTCAAAAGGCGCTGATAGACACCGCCCACATGGAAGCCCGCTACGGCATCATAGGTAAGCCCCTCGGTCTTGAGCTTCGAGACATTCAGACCGGCACGCACGCCAATCGACTGTTTGTAGAAATTCTGCTGCGCCATCACGCCCGTGGTCATCACCACAGCCAGGAGCGCCAAAATGATCTTTTTCATAGCTTTCCGTTTTTTTTAAGTTCGCTGTAAGGAGTGCACCTATGTGCACATCCGATTACAAAGATAACACCCATTTTCGGTTTTTCGTATGCCGAGCGGAGAAATTGACAAAAAAAAGCACCGAACAGGGGAGTATTCGGCGCTTTCATCGCGCGAGAGGCGCTTTAGAGCTACTTCCATTCGATCGTTAAGTGATGGAGCAAAACGGTACTCTCACCACACGAACCCGTATATTGCAGGGCAAAACCTCCGTGCGTAAGGGGCACAACCTCGGCCTCCAGCTCCACACTTTGGGGCAGGTGCTTCGTCTTTTCGGGAAGCGGGGTAGTGGTCGAGGCCGTGGCACGCATCGTAGTACCCGCAATCTCGACCGTCAGCGTACAATCCGTGCGGAAGCAGGGCGAGGAGATCGGCTCGGAAATGGGAGTAGCCACCCCTTTCTCGTACTTCACGAGCAGGAAATCCACCGCGTTGCTATGCTTCGTCGTGCGAATCAGGCGCAGGGCGTAACCCGTCAAGGTGCGGGTATCGAACTGGAGGCAGATATCCATATACTGTCCCGTGGCCGAGCCAAAGCCCTGACCGGCAGTCTTGGCGGCATCGCAGTTCAGCACCACGCGCATATCGCCATACGACCCCTTCAGGGGGGTGTACATCAGGCGGGCACCCTTCTGAATCTGGAACAGACCCTCGCCCACAGCGCCGTTGATGCTTCGGCCATAAATCCACGCCTCACGCGCAGGATCGGGCTGCCAATTGTAAGCCTCCGTGTCGCTCGGCTTGAAGCAATCGACCGTCCAGAATCCCGCCTTCACAAGGGGCTGATTCGTAGTCGGGAAGTGCTCAAAATCGGTTTCATAGCTACGCGACTGCACCACATCCGAGGGGGTCAGCTTGCGTTTCGACACCACACGCACCTCGTCGCCCACAACCGAGCGGATATGCTTCGGAGCAACCCCTGCCACGAGGTAGTGACCCACATATTCGCCCCTCAAGGCGATCTCCTTCAGGGGATTGTTGTTGCGCGACACGGCCACCGGCACGGCATCGCTTCCGTCCCGTTTCGTAGCCAAATACCAAGTAATGAGGCTCTGATCCTTGCGCCCACCCAGCGCGGGGTGGCTGTGCAGGTGAGCCTTGCCGTAGCCGTAGTGCATCTCGGGCATCTCCTCCAACTCAGGCGCAGGCAACAGATCGGGCTTCACGGTCAGCTCCACGGCCGCCTCGTGCCCCTCGTCGGTCGAGGCCAAGAGCATCAGCTGCACCGCCTCGTCCTCTTCGTTTAGCGATTTCACAATCACCTCATTACCCTCCGTAGCCGAGAGCGAAACATACTTCTCGCAGCCCGGCTCCACACGCCAACGGATCGGGCGGTTGTTGAGCGGGAAATTGACGGGTCGGTTGAGTGAAGCGGTGACCTTCAGCGCCTCGCCACGGGTCACCACCTCCGCCACGCGCGGCTCGACCTGCAAGACGGTAGCCACCGCGCCGTAGTCGCGTCCGTCGCGCTTCGAGAGGCTCTCCACGCGCTCACGCACCCCCTGGGGATCCCAATCGTCATCGCCACGCAGGAGGTTGAAGGTGTTGTAGAAGACCCCTTCGTCGTCCTCCAGGCGGTAGGCGGCCAGCACAGGCGTGCGATCCATCGCAACGGTCGTGTAGGGTTTGTCGGCACCAATCAAGATCGGCTGACCGTTGGCCTTTATATTATATTGGTAGCAGCGCAGCCAGTCGGCAGGCGTGTGCGTCCATCCTGCATAGAGGTGGCCACGGCTGTGGTAGCGACAATCGACCACCGAGAGGGGATTTTGCGCCTTGCAGAAGTATTGGCGAGGGGTTTCGTGCTCGACATAGAAGTCGCAATCGAGGAAGATCGCACCGCCCCGATCGGAGTTGTAGAAGGGCTTCTGGCCGTAGAATCCGAGCGTACAGCCGACATAAAGCCCCGTCGAGGTCAGGGCATCATCGGTCGATTCCATGTGGCAGTTCTCGAACAAAATACGCTTTGCACCGGCCAGCGGGCACATATTCAGTCGGCTCAGGAAATGCACATTACGCGCCACAATGCGATCGCCGTGGCAGTAGGCCACATGGGCCTGCGTGATGGCCGAGTTGCGCTTTTTGCGTCCCAATTCGGGCTTGAGGGGGTATTCGAGGTCGATGTTGCAGAAGTTGCCCATCGTAAGGTTCTCGAAGCGCATCCCGTCGCCCGTGAGGTCAAACATCGTGAAGTTACCGATCGCGCCCTGCGTCTGTCCGCGTGCCGAAGCCAGCACCACCGCACGGGGATCGGGGTTCAGACCCTCGATTTGAAGGTAGGGGCAGGTGATGACCATACCAAAGGGGTACTCGCCCTTCGAACCGCGGATGTAGGGATCATCCGGATCGTCGATCCAATAGACCCACGGCGCAATGTAGAGCTTCATCGGCTGCTCGGGCGTGCCTGTCTTGAAGTTTTCGGCCGCCTTTTGGAACGAGTTATAGACGTGGGGGAGTGAGGCGACCACCTCGTCCGAGAGCGAACCATCGAGGTAGATCGAGTGGTCGGAGAGGGGGATTGTGCGCCCCTCGTAGTGGATTGCGCCCTGCTCGAGCAAAATCGGATGCGCACCGTCGAGCGAGGATTGCACGGGCTGTGCTGCGGCTGTCCAAACGACCACACACGCCAACAAAGGGGTCAAAAAGTGCTTCATGGAAGTAGGTTTTATTGGGTTAGTAGGACAAATATAAGAAATCAAACCACTAAAAACAAAAAAGCCTCCGCATTTCTGCGAAGGCTTTTGCTTTGTCGGGGAGACTGGATTCGAACCAGCGACCTCCAACTCCCGAAGCTGGCGCGCTAACCGGACTGCGCTACACCCCGAACAAGTCTCTTTCATCCTTAAGAGCGCACAAAGATAATCCTAAAATTTGATTTGACAAAATTTTCACAACAATTTTTCTTGATTAGGCTCTCTTTCGCTCGCCATGCAAGCCAAGAGTCGCAACCCCAAAACACAAAAGGCGAGAAAGGCGCAAAAGGCAAAAACTTTCAACTCTCAACTAAAGAAGAACCGCAACCCTTTCGGATCACGGTTCATTTCACACACAAACAATAACAATAAAACGGCTTTCGTGGGGGCAAGCGCCCCGCCTGATTTTACAATACAAAGGTCTTGATAAATTCGCAAGCCGTCAATACCTAATTCTTGGTATTTGGTACCTCGACCGTAAAAAAAGTTACACGAAGTTACATCAAGTTACAGGCAAACACCCCTTGTAACTTTGTAACTCTGTAACTATTTTATAAGGAAATTTTGAATT
>CAYOEE010000167.1:0-3872 GCA_964402935.1 uncultured Alistipes sp.
AAGAAGGAGTTGCTGTGGATTCACAAGCGCACGCAGCTCATGATTCGTTATACGCTCGTGGATGCCCATTCGGAGACGAAGCTCCGCCTGCGTCCTTTCCTCGCATTCCGCGACAAGCACGCCCTGACGAAGGCCAACATGGAGGCTGACGGCCACTCGTACCCCGCCGTAAACGGCGTAAAGTGCCGTATGTACGAGTCGTTCCCCTGGCTCTATATGCAGACCACGAAGGCCGATGCCGAGTTTGTTCCGGCTCCCGACTGGTACTACAACTTCGAGTACCTTCAGGACCTGGCTCGCGGCTACGACGGCTACGAGGATCTGCTCACGACCGGTTATTTCGAGTGTGAGCTGAAGAAGGGCGAGAGCGTGATTTTCTCCGCTTCGCTCGACGAAATGAAGTCGGGTAAGGAGATCGAGGAGATGTTCGAGAAGTCGATTGCCCGCCGCACACATAAGATTGATTTCATCAGCTGCCTGGAGCACGCTGCCCGTCAGTTTGTCGTGCGCCGTCCGAACGGCCGTATGGAGGTTATCAAGGGCTATCCGTGGCACGGCGAGCAGGGTCGTCAGACCTTCGTATCGCTGCCCGGCATCACGCTCGAGCAGAACCATAAGGAGGACTGCATCGCCGCACTCGACACGCTGGTTGGCGAGATGCAGGACGGTATGTTCACCGGCTCGGCTTCGGCTCGCGTAGCGGTGGATGCTCCGCTGTGGTTCTTCTGGACCTTGCAGCGTTTGGAGGAGCACACGAGCGCCAAGTTTATCTGGGAGCACTATGGCGAGGCCATGAAGGGCATCCTGGAGAACTACCGCAAGGGCATGGATGGCCGCATTGTACTGAACGAGAACGGCCTGATTTGGGCCGAGATGGGCGACTTCCCCGTATCGTGGATGGACTCGATGATCGACGGCAAGGCCGTAACGCCGCGCAACGGTTATCAGGTCGAGGTACAGGCCCTGTGGTACAACGCCGTGCAGTACGCCCTGGAGTTGGCCGCAAAGTACAAGGACAAGGCCTTTGTCGAGGCTTGGAAGGATGTTCCCGAGAAGACGAAGGCTTCGTTTAACGCTATTTTCCCGCTGAATGGTTACCTGGCCGACTATGTTGGCACGGAGGGTGCAAATGAGTTCATCCGTCCGAACATGGTCATCGCCTGCGGTCTGAAGTACAAGATGATCTCTTCGGAGCTGATTCTCGACACGCTGCGCACGATCCGTCAGCACCTTGTGACGCCGCGCGGTCTGCGCACCCTCTCGCCCCGCAACCCGCTCTACCGCGGTTCGCAGGAGGGTACTCCCTCGGAGCGTGACTTCGCCGGCAAGAACGGTTCGGTATGGCCCTGGCTGCTCTCGTTCTATGTAGCTGCCGCCTTCGACATCAACGGTGATCGTTATCTTCCGACGGCCGAGGAGATTCTGGAGTACTTCGAGGAGGATATCCAGAGCTACGGCATCGGTTCGATCTGCGAGCTCTACGATGCCGATCCCCCGTATGCTTCGCGTGGTGCCATCTCGCAGGCCTGGTCGGTTAGCGCCGTGCTCGATATCTACGAGATGATCCGCCGCCGCAAGGAGGCTCAAGCCCCCAAGAAGCGCACGACGAAGACAACGAAGGCTACGCCGAAAAAGAAGTAAAAGACAAGAAAAATTAAAAGATACAAGCTATGAGAATTTTAATGTTCGGCTGGGAGTTTCCGCCTCACATTGCCGGAGGTCTGGGAACGGCATGCTACGGCATGACGCGCGGTCTGGCTCGCAATGGTGTGGATGTGACGTTCGTTGTTCCGCACGCCTACGGTGACGAGGATCAGCGTTTCATTCGCGTGGTGAATGCCAGCGATGTCGAGGCCGTCTATGGCTCGAGCGCCAGCGGTGCAGACGACATCCTGGATAAGATCTCGTTCATCCATATCGACTCGAACATGGTGCCCTATATCTCGCCCGAGGAGTACGCTTCGTACCACGAGGAGTACGTAAAGACGGGTAAGAGCGTATGGTCCACGACCGACAGCTGGAAACAGCGTTACACCTTCTCGGGTAAGTATGGTGCGAACCTGATGGAGGAGGTAGCCCGCTACGCGGTGGTTGCCGCACAGGTGGCCAAGAACCTGGAGGGTCAGTTTGACGTAATCCACGCCCACGACTGGCTCACCTACTATGCCGGTATCGCCGCCAAGCGTGTATCGGGTAAGCCGCTGGTGGTGCACATGCACGCCACGGAGTACGACCGTTCGGGTGAGAATGTCAATACACAGGTACACGCCATCGAGAAGGCCGGTATGCAGGCTGCCGATTGCGTGATGGCCGTGTCGAACCTCACGCGCAACATCGTCATCAACCGCTACGGCATCGACGCCAACAAGGTGGTGACGGTACACAACGCCGTGCGCTTTGCCGAGAAGGCTTCGGCTGCACCGGAGCGCGGTGTGGAGGATAAGATCATCACCTTCCTGGGTCGTATCACCTATCAGAAGGGTCCGGATTACTTCGTCGAGGCTGCCGCCAAGGTTTTGAAGCGCGTGCCGAATGTCCGCTTCGTGATGGCCGGTTCGGGCGATATGATGAACCATGTGATCCGTCGTGTGGCTCGTCTGGGTATCGCCGACCGCTTCCACTTCACGGGCTTCCTGCGCGGCGAGGATGTGCACAAGATGTTCCAGCTGTCGGATGTCTATGTCATGCCGTCGGTTTCGGAGCCTTTCGGTATCTCGCCCCTGGAGGCCATGCGTTCGAACGTGCCGGTGATCATCTCGAAGCAGAGTGGTGTGGCCGAGGTGCTGGACTACGCCGTGAAGGTCGATTACTGGGATGTGGACGCCCTGGCTGATGCCATGTACGGTCTGATCAAATACCCCGCCCTGTCGAATATGTTCTCGACCAAGGGTCTGGAGGAGGTTACGAACCTCAAGTGGAATAACGTAGCGGCCAAGATGAAGACCATCTACGAGCGCATCGTTGAAGAGAGTAAAAACAAATAAAAATCTATAACAACCTATGAAAACCGTTTGTTTATATTTTCAGGTTCACCAGCCGTGGCGTCTGAAGAAGTACCGTTTCTTCAACATGGGCAAGGACCACAACTATCTGGACGATCTCTCGAACCGTTCGATTCTGCAAAAGGTGGCTCGCCAGTGCTACCTGCCGATGAACGCCATGCTCCTGAAGCTCATCCAGGAGAATAAGGGCAAGTTCCGCTGCTCGTTCTCGATCACGGGTATCGCCATCGAGCAGTTCAAGGCCTTCGCTCCCGAAGTGCTCGACTCGTTCAAGCAGTTGGCTTCGACGGGTTGCGTCGAGTTCCTGGCCGAGACCTACTCGCACTCGCTGGCTTCGCTGGCCTCGAAGGAGGACTTCACGGAGCAGGTGAAGCTGCACGCCGCAATGATCAAGAAAGAGTTTGGTGTGAAGCCGACCGCCTTCCGCAACACGGAGCTGATCTACTCGGACGAGATCGGTGCCATGGTGTCGGAGCTGGGCTATAAGACGATGTTGGCCGAGGGTGCTCGCCACATCCTGGGTTGGAAGTCGCCCAACTACATCTACGCCAACGCCATCGACCAGAAGATGCGCCTCTTGCTGCGCAACTACAAACTCTCGGACGATATCGCCTTCCGCTTCTCGAACCAGGGCTGGGATCAGTATCCGCTGACGGCCGACAAGTATGTTTCGTGGCTCACGTCGGAGGAGACTCCGGGCGAGGTGGTAAACCTCTTCATGGACTACGAGACCTTCGGTGAGCACCAGGGCGTAGAGACGGGTATCTTCGACTTCATGAAGGCCCTGCCGGCTGCCGTACTGGCTTCGGGTATGGAGTTCGCCACCGTTTCGGAGGCTGCCAAGAAGTACCAGCCCGTTTCGGTGCTGCA
>CAYOEE010000168.1:0-3861 GCA_964402935.1 uncultured Alistipes sp.
TTGTCGCCCTCGAAGATCTTATCTTTGGCCGAAGCGGTTGTCGGAGCGCCTGCCTGACCACCCAGGATGCAATCCGTGAAGCCGATTTCGGCCGTATGCTCCATCGAAAGGCCGATCTTGCACTCCTCGACGCGGACACGCTTAAAGTGGATGTCATGCAATGGCTCAGGCTCGGTGCCCTGCAACACAATGGCTGCCGCACGCGCCTTTTGGCACGTCACATCCTCGACATAGATATCGTGCACGGCCGTAAAGTGGTGGTTATCCAACCCCTCGCCGGCATACATCGAGGTGAGGAAAAAGAGGTCCTCCACCTCGCCAAACTCGCAATTATTGACAAAGATGTTGCGGATGAAACCGCCACGATCGGGGTTAGTCTTTACATACAGACCGCGCTTGCAGTAACCGCCGTAGGTGCAGTTCTCGATAAAGACATTCTCCACGCCCGACGACATCTCACTGCCCAGCACTACGCCGTGCAACCCCTTGAATCGGCAGTTGCGAATCACAATGCCCGACGAGGGGGTTGCCGTCACACGGCCATCGTCGTCACGACCGCACTTAATGGCCACGTTGTCGTCGCCGTTGTTGAACTCGATGTTCTGAATCAGCACATCCTGCGCATATTCGGGGTCGATGCCGTCGTTATTGACCAGTTTGGCATCGTAGCGGAGGCGGTCGCAGATGATGTTTTTCGACTTCAGGAGGTGGATGCACCAGAAGGGGGCATTGGTGATAAAGACCCCTTCGAGCGTAATGCGCTCGCACTCGTAGAACTGAATGAGGTGGGGACGGAGGTAGTGTCCCTCGCCAAAGAGGCGCTCCTCGACGGGGGTCTGCTCGTGGTTGTACTTGCGGCTCAAGTCCTTGCTCGGCCCCTGCAAGGCCCGCCAGGTAGCAAAGGTCGTCGCAGCGTTGCCGTCGACCACACCGCGACCCACGATCGAGATATCGTGCAGCCCGCGGCCATAGATGAAGGGACTGTAATTATAGAGGAACGTGCCCTCCCAGCTCGTAGCCACCATGGGAAGATAGCAACTCGGCTCGGGGTTGAACTTCAAGGTCGAGCCCTCCTGCAAATCGAGGCAGACACGGCTCACGAAGTGGATCGGGCCGCAGAGCCAATACTCGCCCTTAGGCACAACAATCCGCGCACCGCCAAGCTCCTCGGCACGTTGCATCGCACGGTCGAAAGCGGGTTTGCAGTCGGTTACGCCATCGCCCACAGCGCCAAAATCCAAAATCGAGAGCACCTCGGTCGGCATTTCGGCACCCGTGATGCGACCCAGTACGGCATCGCGCATCGCCTCACGATCGAGCACATCGGCGGCCTGCTCCGTGCAGGCTGCAAACCCTACGAGAAGGGCCGCAAGGAGGAGGATTCGTTTCATCGTTTTACCAATTGATCGGTTCTTGACCCGTGGAGATCAGGTATTCGTTTGCTTTCGAGAAGTGTTTGCACCCCAAGAAACCGCGGTAGGCCGAGAGGGGTGAGGGGTGCACGGCCTTGAGGATGCAGTTTCGTGTCGGATCGGCCATCGCGCCTTTGCGCTGGGCGTAGCTGCCCCAAAGAAGATAGACCACCCCCTGCTTGTGCTCGGCAATCTTGCGCACCACGGCATCGGTAAACTGCTCCCAGCCCCGCCCTGCGTGCGAGGCCGCCTCGTGCTCACGCACCGTAAGCACGGCATTGAGGAGTAACACCCCCTGCTCGGCCCAGCGATCGAGGTTGCCCAACGCGGGAATCGGAGCGCCCGTATCGGCGGCCACCTCCTGGAAGATGTTTCGCAGCGAGGGCGGAAAGGGCACACCCTCCTCGACCGAGAAGCAGAGGCCATGCGCCTGATTCGGCCCGTGGTAGGGGTCTTGGCCGATAATGACCACCTTGAGCTTTTCGAGCGGACATTTATCAAAGGCACGGAAGATATTGCTGCCACGCGGATAGATTCGTCGCGTGGCATACTCCTCCTTCACGAAGCGCGTCAGCTCCTCGAAGTAGGGTTTTTCAAACTCCTCACCGAGCAAGGCTTTCCAATCGGGGGCAATTTTCACATCCATAGAAAAAAGTTTTGGTAAAGATACAAAAAAGCGGTACAACTTTCACTCTTTTTTACTAATTTTGTCATATGATGAAACATTTACTACCCTTTTTCTGCCTTTTGGCCTGCATCGGATGCGACCAAGGCTATCGGGACGAAGGTGCCGAGGTGAAAAATCTGATCTACCTGATCGGTGACGGCATGGGACTCGCGCAGATGACCATGCTCGAGATCGAGAACGACTACGCCCCCACGGCCTTCTCGGAGGCTGAGCATTTGGCGCTTATCACGACCCGCTCGGCCAACAACCGCGTAACGGACTCGGCAGCAGCCGGCACGGCCCTCGCCACCGGCTCGAAAACCGACAACTCGACGCTGGGCGTTACGCCCGACTCGGTGCGTCTGACCTCGATGATGGAGCTGGCACGCGACAAAGGGATGGCCACGGGATTGGTTGTCAGCTGCTACCTGCAACACGCCACGCCGGGCGCTTTCTATGCCCACCGGCCACGTCGTCACCTCTACGACGAGATCACGGAGGATTTGGTGGACTCGAACATCGACGTGATGATTGGTGGTGGTTCGCGCTGGCTCACCGATGCGCACCGTGCGACCCTCACGGAAAAGGGCTACACGCTCGCCTTCACGCGCGAGGAGACCCTCGCGGCAACCACCATACCCCTCTTGGCGATGGTCGAGCCGGAGTACCTGCCCCAAGCACCTGAGCGCGGTGATTTCATTCCGCAGGCTACGGCCAAGGCACTGGAGCTGTTAGCCGAGGACGAGGAGGGCTTCATGCTGATGGTCGAGGGTTCGCAGATCGACGGTGCAGGGCACGCTAACGACCCTCATTACCTCCTCGCCGAGATGCAGGACTTCGAAAAGGTGGTGCGTCTGGCCTTCGATTTTGCCGATACACACCCCGGAACACTGGTCGTAGTGGTGGCCGACCACGAGACAGGCGGGCTTTCTTTGCCGAGTGGTAAGAGTGACTTCACCCTCTCGGAGAGCGGTATCGACTACCGCTTCGGCACGGGTTCGCACTCGGCCATGCGCGTACCGGCCTACCTCTACGGCACGGGAGCAGATCGCTTCAAAGCCATGATGGAGAACACCGAACTTGCGAATCGCATCATGGAGCTGTAGAAGTTGAAAGTTGAGAGTTGAGAGTTGAGAGTTGAAAGTTGAGAGTTGAAAGTTGAGAGTTGAAAGTTTTTTTATGGGTGGTTCTTTGAGCCGCTCAACAAAAAAAAGGGAGATAGCCTGAACCGGTGGCTATCTCCCTTTTGTTGAGCTAACGAGGAAAAGACTCCTTAATCTTTCAACTTTGACCTGCCTTCGGCAGCTCGACTTTGCTCCGCCTCGGCAAAGCCCACAAGTGGCCTCTGCTCTCGGCTTAATCGCAAAGTTCAACTTTCAACTTACCCCAGGTAGGATTTCAGCAGTTTCGAGCGCGACGAGTGGCGCAGGCGGCGGATGGCCTTCTCCTTGATCTGGCGGACACGCTCGCGCGTCAGGTCAAACTTCTCGCCGATCTCCTCCAAGGTCATCTCCGAGCAACCGATGCCGAAGAAGTACTTAATGATGTCACGCTCACGCTCCGTGAGGGTCTCGAGGGCACGATCCACCTCGGTCGAGAGCGACTCGTTGATCAGGCCACGGTCGGCATTGGGCGAATCGGGGTTCACCAGCACATCCAGCAGCGAGTTATCCTCACCATCGGCAAAGGGTGCATCCACCGAGACATGACGACCGGCCACGCGCAGCGTATCGGTCACCTTCTCCTTCGGCAACTCCAGCTCGTTGGCCAGCTCCTCGGGCG
>CAYOEE010000169.1:0-3827 GCA_964402935.1 uncultured Alistipes sp.
CCCTGATTGTAGCGATCGAGACCCTGCCAGTAGATCGAAGCGATCGGACCGCGCGTGTTCTTGCAAACCTCCTTAGCTGCCTCGATACCACCGTTATTCAGAGCATCCTCCACCTGAGCGATGAACTTCTTGGTGTTGATCGACGAGAGCGACAGATAGAGAATACGCTCGATAGCGATAGCAAGACCCAGCACCAAGCAGAGCAGCACGGGCAACATCCAGCCCCAACCACCCTCGAGGAACTTCTGCATCATCACGTGGTGCATCGTCTCACCCTCGATCGTCGTCTCGGCGGCAACAGCAGCCTCCTCAGCAGCGGCAGCAACCTCCTCCGTAGCAGCGGCGGCCTCAGCCTCCTGTGCGAACGCGTTAACGGTACCCAGCGAGAAGAGGGCAACCGTCAGAATCATAAAAAGTTTTTTCATAGCTGTTTAAAAAATTAAATTTGATTAGTTTGTTGTGTTGTTTATTGTTTTGGTTTTCGTTTTTGTAACGTAGTTTTATCTTTTTGTTAAATTTTGTCTGCAAAAAATATTTTTCACAATTTTTTTCTCGTTTTTCTTCGGCCAAGGGTTCTCCTACCCCCAAGCACACGCTAAAACACCGACGGCTCGAAAATATCGAGACACCGACGAAGTTTTGCACAAACGTTTGTCATACAACCGTTTAAGCCCATTTTTTGCAGTCACCCCACCGCTCCGTTGCGCGAAGTGTGCACCTTTAGCGACCGAAATATAAGCAAAAAATTCTTTTTGTGCAACTGCCGCCCCCGAATTTTATCGCGTAAATTCTCCGCGAAGCGACTCTTTGAGTTGTTTTTTGACCGCTTCGGCCTCCTCGTGGCTGCCCAAGAGGTACATGAGCTTCGTTACGGCGGCCTCGATCGTCATGTCGTAACCGCTCACCACGCCGATCTGTTGCAGGCGCAGTCCCGTCTCGTAGAGATCCATCGCCACACCGCCCCCCTTGCACTGGGTGATGTTCAGCACAATCACCCCGCGGGCGATTGCCTCCTCCAGCGGACGGATGAACCACTCGGCCGTCGGAGCGTTGCCCGCACCGTAAGTTTCGAGCACCACGGCACGCAACCCCTCGATCGAGAGCATCGCCCGGAGGGTCTTCTCCGTGAGGCCGGGGAAGAGCTTGATGATGCACACATCGTCGGAAAAGTGCGTGGCCACTTGCAGCGACTCGTTGTAGCACGCCGGATGGCGGATCAGGTGGTGGTGGTAGGTGATATTGACCCCCACATCGGCCAGGGGCGGGTAATTATAGGAGTAGAAGGCACTCAGCGCCTCGGCACTACGCTTCGTGGTGCGGTTGGCACGGTAGAGGTGGTTCTGAAAGTAGAGCGACACCTCCGGCACGAGGGGGTGACCCTCCTCGTCGTGCGCACCGGCAATCTCGATGGCCGTGATGAGGTTCTCGCGCCCATCCGTGCGCAAAACACCAATCGGAATCTGGCTACCGGTGAAGACGATCGGTTTCGAGAGGTTCTCGAACATGAAGCTCAACGCCGAGGCGGTGTAGGACATCGTATCCGTACCGTGCAGGACGACAAAACCGTCGTAGCGGTCGTAATTTTCACGGATCAACTCGGCCAGCGTCACCCAATTGTGGGGCTGGACATTCGACGAGTCGATGACGGGCGTGAGGGTGTGCACCTCCAGATCGACCTTCAGCCGTTTGAGCGAGGGAAATTCCTCGTAAATGGCACTGAAGTTGAACGGCACAAGCGTGCCGGAGTCGGGATCGGTCTTCATGCCGATCGTACCGCCCGTGTAGATGATCAAAATCGATGAACGCATAAAGCTATTGCAATTCAAAATTTAGCATTAAAAATTCAAAATTATTAAAGGCGGCAAAGGTGGGAAGGGCGAAAAGAAGGATTGTAAGGAAATTAAAGAACTTAAAGAGATTAAGGAGAGGCCCTCATTAAAATCTTTACTCTCTTTACTCTCTTTAATATCTTTAATCTCTAAATCTCTCTCCTCTTTGCTCTTTCCTCTTTGCTCTCTCCTCTTACAAAAACATCTTTTCCGCGTTGTGCGAGGTTGCCTCGGCCACCTCGGCCACGGTCAATCCCTTCAAGTCGGCCACCTTGTCGGCCGTGAACCGCACATAGGCCGATTCGTTACGCCTGCCCCGGTGGGGTACAGGCGTAAGGTAGGGGCAGTCGGTCTCCAGCACCAAATCCTCCAAACGCATCTCGCGCACCGCCTCGGCCACCACACTCTTTTTATAGGTCACCACACCTCCGATGCCGAATAAAAACGAACCCTCGGTCAGCGCTTGCAGACGACGGTAGGTCGCGGCATCCTCCGAGTAGGCGTGAAACACCCCGCGCAGTCGCTCGCCACGGCTCTTGGCCGCCCGATACTCCGCACCGATCACCTCCTCCATCTTTGCCCAGGCCGCGCGGGTGTGAATCGCTACGGGAAGGTCGCGCTTGGCGGCCATACGGAGCTGACTGACAAAGGCTTCCGCTTGCTCGGCCGTGTAGTCCCGGCTCCAATAAAAGTCCAAACCGATCTCGCCCACGGCACAAAACGTGATCCCCTCGGGCGGGTTGTCAAGGTAGTGCTCCACCAGCGCAAGCTCCTCCCGCCAGCGGGGATTTTCATTGACCGAAGTCGGGTGCAGACCCATCATCGGGAGGGTCTGCGTGGGGGCTGTGCGACAAAGTGCAAAGAGCGCCTCGTGGCTCTCGCTGTCGATGGCCGGCAACAAAAGGCGCTCAACGCCTGCATCAAGCGCCCGCGCGAGGGCCTCGGCACGATCCGCGTCAAAGGCCTCGTCGTAGAGGTGGGAGTGGGTATCGATTAAACGCATGACTATAATTTCATATAACGGTTTCCGGGGAGCTGGCGCACCGCACCGGCCAACTCCAGTCCGATCAACAGGGCGGTCAGCTCACCCGCTTCGACCCCCGTGAGTTCATGCAGGGCGTCGAGCGTAAGGGGATCCGAGGTGCGGAAACAACCCAGCAGTCCCGCCTCGTCCCGCGTCAGGGAGGTGGTCGCAGGCTGTTCGCGGAAGGTGGCGGGATCCTCGCCCAGGTCCCACATCAATTCACCAATGATGTCCGTGGCCGAGGTGATAAGACGCGCCTTCTGAGTGCGGATCAGGTGGTTGGTGCCGAGCGAGTTACGGTCGTTTACGCGACCCGGAAGTGCCATCACCGTGCGGTGGTAATCATCGGCATATTGTGCCGTGACGAGCGACCCTCCGCCGGCAGGTGATTCGATGACGATACAGCCGGCCGAAAGTCCTGCAATGAGGCGGTTACGCGAGAGGTAGTGCACCCCTTTGATCTTGACCTGCGAGTGCAATTCGCTGACCAGCGCGCCCCCATCCTGAAGTAGTTCACGAGCCACCTCGGCGTGCTGTACGGGGGTGATCTCGGGCAGGGGATTGGCCAGGACGGCCACCGTAGGGACGCGGTGCTCGATGGCGGCGCGATGAGCTGCGACATCAATGCCGAAGGCCAGGCCGCTGACGATTTTCAGGTTGGGAATACGCTCCGAAAGTTCACCCACCAGGCGGCGGGTCTGCTCCCGCCCGTAGGGGGTTGCGGTGCGCGTGCCGACGATCGAGAGGGTCCGCCCGCCGAGTGCTGCCGGATTGCCCTGCACATAGATTACGTGGGGGAAGTCGGGAATTTCGCGCAGCAAAGCAGGGTACTCCTCGTCGGTCGAGGCAAGGGGGCGAATGTGGTGGCGCTCACAATGTTTCAGCTCGCGCTCGGCCATCGAAAAACCGCTCTTGCGCAGTAGCTCCGAGGCCACCTGTTCACGCAGTTCGGCACGATGGATCAGCTCCTCGCG
>CAYOEE010000170.1:0-3814 GCA_964402935.1 uncultured Alistipes sp.
CTATGGCTACACGAACACGATCGGTGGCGTATCGCGTCTGTTCGATGAGGAGTTCTGGAACTATGCCAAGCTGATCTCGGGTGTGCTGCGCTACGGCATGCCGATCGAGAAGGCTGTATCGCTCATCGACTCGCTCCACCTGAACAGCGAGACGATCAACACCTGGAAGACGGGTGTATGCCGCGCCCTGAAGCAGTACATTGCCGACGGTACGAAGTCGAAGGGCAAGTGCCCGAGCTGCGGTCAGGAGAACATGGCCTACCAGAACGGTTGCCTGACCTGTATGTCGTGCGGTTACTCGAAGTGCGGTTGATGCCTTTGAAAGCGCCAAGTGAAATTGAGGGTTGTGGTTCGCCACAACCCTTTTTTAATGGAAAGAGCGAAGAGATAACCTTGCGATTAAGGCGAGTGCAGAGGCCGCTTGCAGACTTTGCCGAGCCGAAGCAAGGTCGAGCTGCCGAAGGCAGGTCAAAGAGGAGAGAGCAAAGAGGAAAGATTAAAGATAATAAAGAGATTAAGAAATTAACGAGGGGCGTCATTCTGAACGCAGTGAAGAATGACGCCCCTCAGTAGTCGGTAGCCTCAGCCCGAATCCCAACCCTTGTCGCCTCAGAGTGTGATAAGCGCTTTTACGGGGGCAATCTTCTCTAGGCGGTGTGCGCCATCGAGGTCGGCGAGCTTCACCAGGAAGATAAACTCGTTGATCACCACTTCGCACGCTACGCCATCCTTCATGATCTTACGTCCTTGGAGCGACTGTGCAATCCCCTCGGCCGTTCCGCCTGTGGCCAAGACATCGTCGATGATCGTCAGGTGGATCTTGCCATCCTCCGCCTTGCCGGCAGCAATGTCGCTCAACCGATAATAGAGGTGGTCAGCCCCATACTCTTTCGTGATGGCGATCTCCTGTAAATCGCCCTCGGCAAAGGGGAGCTTGCCACTTTTGCGAATCGGAACGAGGTTTTCGACCTCCGGTTTCGCAATCAGCAGGGGCGCCGCGAAGAGAAAACCGCGTGCCTCCGGAGCCACGATGTTGGGAGCTGTCACCGCCTTGCCCAATTCCTCGGTGAGCTGTGCAAAAATCTCCTTGTCCTGCATCAGGGGAATGATGTCCACAAATACGATTCCCGCCTTGGGGAAGTCCTTGTAAAATTTCAGTCTGCTTTTCATGGTTGAAGCCCTCTTTTTCGTGAATCGACACGCGCTTTGAAAGCGCTCCCGTAAAAATAGTAAAAAATGAGCAAATACCCATAACCGAAGGCGGTTTTTGTGGAATGGCGAATAGGGATTTGAAGTATGGGGTAGGCCTTTAGGCCGATCCCCGCCTCTTTGCAAAAGGGTTTGCTTTTAGCGGGGATGCCCTTATCTAAGAAATGAAAGAGGGATTGGCTACTACGCGAGTCAAGACTCGCTTCGTGACGCCTTTCCCCTCCGCTCGCCGCGGAGGCCCTTGCAAACTTCGGCAACATGGGTTGCAGGGCTCTTTTCAAGAGCACATTTTTTTTGTATATAGGAGGTCTTTCGTGCAAGCCCGAATCCTCCTATATACAAAAAAAGCTTCAGCTATGCTGAAGCCCTGCAACTCATGTTGCCCCTTTTGCGGAGAGGAGGGGATTCGAACCCCTGAAACACTTTTGGCGTTTACTCACTTTCCAGGCGAGCCAGTTCAACCACTCCTGCACCTCTCCGTTTCGGAGCACAAAGGTAGTATAAAAAATCGGATTTTTTAATTTTTCATTTTTAAATTTTCATTTCTACTCGATCACCTTCTGTTGCTGGCGGATCGACTCCTCGTGGATGGCCTGCATCACCGAACGCATAAATTCGCGGTTCATACCCGCCTCGACGGCCTGGCGGGCACGACGAGCGAGGATATCCTCGTAGCGTTGCGACTGGAGCACCGACATATTGTGCGCCTTCTTGTAGCGACCGATCTCGGCCGAAACCTGCATACGGCGTGCCAGCAGGTCGATCAATTCGTCGTCCAGTTTGTCGATTTGGCGACGCAGTTCGTTCAGATTGTCCGTAGTGGTATTCATATCGCGCAGAATAAGGTTGCTGATGATAAAGGCAAGGGTCTCGGGCGCTACCTGTTGCGCCTTGTCGCTCCAGGCGGAGTCGGGGTTGCAGTGCGCCTCGACCAGCAGGCCGTCGAAGCCCAGGTCCATGGCCTGCTGCGAAAGGGGGGCGATCAACTCGCGCTTGCCGCCGATGTGGCTCGGATCGCAGAGGATCGGCAGTTTGGGGATGCGACGCTGTAACTCGATGGGAATCGACCAGAAGGGGTGGTTGCGGTAGATCGACTTATCGACCCAGGTAAATCCGCGATGCACAGCGCCCAGGCGACGGATGCCGGCGTTGTAGATGCGCTCCAGGGCACCGATCCAAAGCTCCAGGTCGGGACTTACGGGGTTCTTGACCAGGACGGGAATATCGACCCCTTGGAGCGAGTCGGCAATCTCCTGCATGGCGAAGGGGTTGGCTGCCGTGCGGGCGCCGATCCACAGGAGGTCGATGCCGCCTTTGAGCGCCTCCTCGACATGGGCGTGGGTGGCTACCTCGGTGGCGGTGAACATCCCCACCTCCTCTTTGACGCGACGGAGCCAGGCAATTCCCTCGGGGCCGACACCCTCAAAGCCTCCGGGTTTGGTGCGGGGTTTCCAGATGCCGGCGCGGAAAATCTGCACCCCCTGGCGAGCCAGGGCGTGAGCCGTGCTGAGCACCTGCTCCTCGGTTTCGGCGCTGCAAGGGCCGGCAATGAGCAACGGTCGGGCGGTATCGAGACCCGGAAGGGTAATGGGTTGTAGATCGTTCATGGTATGGAGAATTAAGGTTTATATTTCGGGGTTGGGGCACTCGCAGTACTCGCCCATGATGGTGAAGTCGCTGGTCAGGGGTCTTACGGCCTCGACCGATTGGCGGTAGCGGGTGTAGTTGTCGAACGTGACATCAATGTAGAACTGATACTCCCACTCGCGTCCGATGATCGGCAGGGACTGGATTTTCGTGAGGTTGATATCGTAGAACGACAGCACGGTCAGAATCTTCGAGAGCGACCCCTGCGTGTGGGGGAGCGTGAAGCGCAACGAGGCTTTATTGACCTTTTCGGGGTCGATCACCACCTGCTCCTCGTCAGCCAGGATCAGGAAGCGGGTGAAGTTGTGGCGGTTGGTCTCGATGGCGCGTGAGAGAATCTCCAGTCCGTAGAGGCGGGCGGCATCTTCGCCGCAGATGGCGGCCGTTCCATGCAGGTTGCCCTCGGCAATTTCGCGGGCCGAGCCGGCCGTATCGTCACGCTCCACAACGCGCGCTCGGGACATCGTCTTCAGGAAGTCGCCGCACTGCATCAGGGCGATGGGGTGGGAGCGTACTTCCTCGATATCCTCCAGGCGCTGTCCGGGCAGGGCGCAGAGCATGTGCGAGATGCGAATCTTCTCCTCGCCGATGATCTTCAGACGACTGCGGCTCAAAAGCTCGTGGTTCGGAAGGAGCGATCCGGCGATTGTGTTTTCGATGGCGGCAATGCCCAGCAGGGAGCGGTCGGCATCCAGGCGCTGGAAGAGCACCTCGAAGCTCTCGCAGGGGATCACCTCAATCTCCTCGCGGTCGAAGAATCGGTGTGCCGCCGTTTCGTGGAAGCAGCCGGCAATGCCTTGAATAGTTACCTGTTTCATGTTCGTGGGCGTATGCCCGTTTTCAGTAAAAATCCCACTCTTGCACGGGCAGGAGCGGGATTTGTAGGTTGTTTTCGGTTATTTAACACATACGCGCCATCTCGCCCCTTTTCTTGTCGCCAAAAAAGAAGTAAAAAAAG
>CAYOEE010000171.1:0-3797 GCA_964402935.1 uncultured Alistipes sp.
GAGCCGCGCCTGAGAATCTTTGCCAAGGGTGGCGGCACGGGTCTGAGCGGAGTGCAGATACACTACGAGGCGGGCAACGACCGCATGGCGCCCGATATGCAGGGCACGCAAACACTCCTGCGTGGCGAGGCGCAAGTACCCGTGGGGACGATGACCACCCCGGGCTTCCGCTATTGCAAAATTCGCTTCGAGCACAAGGGGCAGAGCTACACCGAAACCGTGAAGGTGGGCTTCTCGACCCAAGATATCGAGCCGACGATCGGCAATCCGCTCGATTTCGACCTCTTCTGGCATCAGACCCTGAAAAAGGCCTCCAAACTGCCCCTGACGAGCGAGGTACGGGAGGTTCCCGAACTTAGCAACGAGGCGATCCGCACGTTCATGGTACGCATCCCGTGCGACGAGGAGGGCGGTTCGATTTGTGGCTACCTCTCGATTCCGAATGACGGCCAAAAGCACCCCGCTCTGCTCGTACCGCCCGGAGCAGGTGTAAAGCGCGTAAATCCCTCGGAGATCTACGCCAAGGCCGGTTTTATCACCTTCACCATGGAGATTCACGGCATGGCGATGGACCTCTCGGACGAGCAGATCGCAGCCGAGAAGGAGCGCTTGGGCGATTATTGGTACACGCATATCGAGGATCGTGACGCATACTACTACAAACGCGTCTATACGGGTTGCGTGCGCGCCATCGACTACCTCATGTCGCTCTCCGAATGGGACGGCAAAAATATCGGTGTGACGGGTGGCAGCCAAGGAGGTGCGCTCTCGATCATAACGGCCGGCCTGCACCCCGAGGTGGACTTCGTCGCCTCGTTCTACCCTGCTCTGTCGGATATCAGCGGTTACCAGGTAGGGCGTGCCGGCGGCTGGCCCCACATGTTTGTCCGCGCCGAGGATCACCCCGAGATCAACCGCAAGAAGGCGCTGCGCGTCATGGGCTACTACGATGTGGTGAATTTTGCCCGACGCATCAAGTGCCCGGGCTTCTACAACTTCGGCTACAACGACAACACCTGCCCGCCGACCTCGGTGTGCGCTGCGCTGAACGTCATCAAAGCCCCGAAGAAGGTTGTTGAAACCCCCGCCTCCTACCATTGGCGCTTCCACGAGGTACACCTGGAGGCCATCGAGTGGATGAAGAGCCACTGCAAATAGTGGATTTAGGCACCGAGGGGTTGTTTTTTGCGGGAAAAGGTGTATCTTTGTAAAACACAATCAATCGAAAAACGTTCCACAATGGATTACAAGATAGTAAGTTCGGCTCGTTGCGCAGTGATCGGCTACGGCACCTGGGCCACGGCGCTGGTCGATGTATTGACCAAGAACGAACAGCACGTCGGGTGGTATGTGCGAAATGCCGAAGTGCTGGAGTCGCTCCAAAACGAGGGGCGCAACCAGCGCTACCTGAGCGATCTGGAGCTTGATATGTCGCGCATCGAGGCCTCGGACGACCTGAATCGGGTGGTCGAGGAGGCCGATATCATCGTGATGGCCATGCCTTCGGCCTACATCAAGACCTTCCTCGAACCGCTCACCGTCTCGCTGAAGGATAAATTCATCGTCTCGGCCGTCAAGGGTATCGTTCCGGGCGACTACAAAACCGTGGTCGAGTACCTGCACGACGAGTACGATCTCTCGTACAAGCAGATCGGTCTGATCACCGGCCCGACGCACGCCGAGGAGGTGGCACGCGAAAGAATGTCCTACCTCACGGTGGTCTGCACCGACCCCGACAATGCGCAGTGCATCGGGCAGAAGCTCTCGACCCGCTATATCCACCTGAGCTATTCGCAGGATCTTTATGGCACGGAGTATGCCGCCATCCTGAAAAACATCTACGCCCTGGCTGCCGGCATGGCAATCGGCCTGGGCTACGGGGATAACTTCCTCGCGGTGCTGATCTCGAATTGCGCCGCCGAGATGACCCGCTTCTTGCAGGAGAGCTACCCCTACGAGCGCGACACGCAGGCCTCGGCTTACTTGGGCGACCTGCTCGTCACGAGCTACTCGATCCATAGCCGCAACCGTCGCTTGGGCCTGATGATCGGCCACGGTTGCTCGGTCAAGACAGCCCTGAACGAGATGACGATGGTGGCCGAGGGATACTTCGCCGCCGACTGCATCCGCCACATCAACTTCCGCCACCAGGTCGAGATGCCGATTGCCGATATGGTCTATAAGGTGCTCTACGAAAAGGCCTCGGCACGCAAGTCGATGAAGGCCCTGTGCGCAAAATTGATCTAAACCAACAAACAACCACAAATATGAAAATCGATTATTCGAAGACCGGCTATGAGATTTCGGCCGAGATGAAAGCCAAGGCATTGGCTGCCAACGCACTGCTCCATTCGGGCGAGGGCAAGGGTAACGACTTCTTGGGATGGGTAAACCTTCCCTCGTCGATTGATGACGCACAACTCGATGCCATCGAGGCTGCGGCCGCCAAGTTGCGCGCGAAGTGCGACCTGGTGATCTGCATCGGTATCGGCGGTTCGTACCTGGGCGCCAAGGCGGTGTTGGAGGCGATGTCGAATCCCTTCCAGCTCTTGAAGAAGGAGCAGGAGAACCCCACGGTAGTCTTTGCCGGTCAGAATATTTCGGAGGATTACACCTACGAACTGATGGAGGCCGCCAAGGAGCACTCGATCGGTGCAATCGTGATCTCGAAGTCGGGCACGACGACCGAGCCGGCTATCGCCTTCCGCCTGATCAAGGCCGAGCTGGAGGCTCGCTACGGCAAGGCTGAGGCCGCCGAGCGCATCATAGCCGTCACGGACAAGGCACGCGGTGCTCTGAAGACCCTCTCGACCGACGAGGGCTACCCCACGTTCGTCATTCCCGACGATGTGGGCGGTCGTTTCTCGGTATTGACCCCCGTAGGTCTGCTGCCGCTGGCCGTGGCCGGTGTCGATGTGCGCGCCTTGGTGAAGGGTGCTCAGCAGATGGAGAAGCAGACGGCCGAGGGCGTTTCGTTCGAGGAGAATCCGTCGGCTATCTACGCCGCCGTGCGCAACCTGCTGTATGCCGATGGCAAGAAGATCGAGATCCTCGGTTCGTATGAGCCGAAGTTGCAGTATATCAACGAGTGGTGGAAGCAGCTCTACGGTGAGTCGGAGGGCAAGGAGGGCAAGGGTATCTTCCCCGCCAGCGTGACGCTCACGGCCGACCTGCACTCGATGGGTCAGTATATCCAGGAGGGCGAGCGCACCCTCTTCGAGACGATTATTTCGGTAGCCGAGCCGAAGCATAAGGTGGTCATCGAGGCCGACGAGCAGAACCTCGACGGGCTGAACTTCATGGCCGGCAAGCGTATCTCGGAGGTGAACCGCATGGCCGAGCTGGGTGTGCAGCTGGCTCATGTGGATGGCGGTGTACCCAATATCCGCATCGAGATCCCGACGATCGACGCCGAGACGATCGGTGGCCTCTTGTACTTCTTCGAAAAGGCGTGCGGTATCAGCGGTTATATCCTGGGCGTCAATCCGTTCGATCAGCCGGGCGTGGAGGCCTACAAGAAGAACATGTTTGCCCTCTTGGACAAGCCGGGCTACGAGGAGGAGTCGAAGAAGATCAAGGCACGTCTGTAATACAGACCCTTGAGATACGCAACAAAAAAGGCAGTCAGAAATGACTGCTTTTTTGTTGTTTTACAAGAGCTGAGATTTGCAGGCGATTCTCAGTTGCCACAGTCGCCCCAGTAGTTTTTATTTTGGAAGCTGAGGGATTGGCTACTACGCCGATAAATCGGCTCCGTGACGCCTTTCCCTCCCGCTCGCCGCGGGGGCCCTTACAAG
>CAYOEE010000172.1:0-3781 GCA_964402935.1 uncultured Alistipes sp.
GATCGACTTCGCATGGCCGATGTGCAGGTAGCCGTTCGGCTCGGGCGGGAAGCGGGTTTGAACGCGCTTTTCGCCTTTGGCGATAGACTCTTCGATGATCTCTTCGATGAAGTTCAGCGACTTCTCCTTGATTTCGGTGCTCTCGATTGCCATATTGTTTCTCTTCGTTTTGAATTTTCGTTTGAGGTTTGACCGACAAAAATAGGGAAAAGATTTTAATTTTGCTTACTTTTGCACCGAAAGATAGCTATTTCTTATGCGAAAAATTACCAACGAAGAGTTGATGCGCCCCTCCGTGGAGGAGTTCGGACAGATGAAGAAGATGCCCGTGGTGGTCGTTTTGGACAATGTGCGTTCGATGCAGAACGTCGGTTCGTTCTTCCGCACGGGCGATGCCTTTGCCGTAGAAAAAATTCTCTTGTGCGGTATCACGGCCACGCCGCCGGCGCGCGATATCCACAAAACGGCCCTTGGTGCCGAGATGAGCGTGCGGTGGGAGTATGTGCCCCGCACGGTCGAGGCTGTCGAACGGTTGAAGAATGAGGGATACCGCATCCTCGCCATTGAACAGGTCGAGGGGGCGGTGATGCTCGATCGGTTCGAGGCCGAGGAGGGGGTGAAATATGCCCTCGTGTTCGGCAACGAGGTGGAGGGCGTGGCGCAGGAGGTGGTCGATCTGTCGGACGGGTCGATCGAGATTCCGCAGGTGGGCACGAAACACTCGCTCAATGTTTCTGTTTCGGGCGGTGTGGTTTTATGGAATTTCTTTTGCCAAATTGGTTCTAAACAATTAACTTTGTAATACGATACCAAACTTAAGCACATTATGTCGGTTGAAAGTAAAGTACGCGCTGTGACTACAACGGCGCTTTGTCAGATGAAACAAGCCGGTGAGAAGATATCGATGCTCACCTCGTATGACTATACGATGGCCAAAATTGTCGATGGAGCCGGAATAGATATTATCCTGGTCGGTGACTCGGCCGCCAATGTGATGGCGGGCTATACGACCACGCTCCCCATTACGCTCGACGAGATGATCTACCACGCCAAGTCGGTCGTGCGTGGTGTCAGTCGTGCCTTTGTGGTGGTCGATATGCCCTTCGGAACGTGCAGCGGCAATGTCGAGGTCGCCTTGGAGGCTGCCATCCGCATCATGAAGGAGTCGGGGGCTGACGGCGTGAAGATCGAGGGCGGTGAGGAGATGCTGCCGTCGATTCGGAAGATCATCGCCGCCGGTATTCCCGTGATGGGTCACCTCGGACTGACTCCGCAGTCGATTCACCAGCTGGGTGGCTACGGCCTGCGCGCCAAGGAGGAGGCCGAGGCCGAGAAGCTCCTGCGCGATGCCAAGCTCTTGGCCGAGGCGGGGTGCTTTGCGCTGGTCATGGAGAAGATTCCCGCTTCGCTGGCAGCTCGTGTGACGAACGAGATCGCCATCCCGACGATCGGCATCGGTGCCGGTGCGCAGTGCGACGGCCAGGTGCTGGTGGTGCACGATATGCTCGGCATGAACAAGGGTTTCAAACCCAAATTCCTGCGTCGCTATGCAGACCTGCATACGGTGATGACCGAGGCCGTGGAGCACTACATCTCGGATGTTCGGGCAGGGGAGTATCCCAATGCCGAGGAGCAGTGGGAGTAGGGCGAATTCGAAATTCAAAATTTAGAATTAAAAATTAAAAATTAAAAATTTTTGGGAAGCCTTAAGACACTTTAAGCAACTTTAAGCAACCTTAAGTAACTTTAACAAAACCTCTTTACACCTCCTTCAAAAACTACACTTTTCTATGAACCTTCGTAAACTGCGTTCCGCAGTGGCGATCGTGATGCTCGTGGCAGCGACGTTCCTTTTCCTCGATTTTTCGGGGACGGTACATTCCTTCCTGGGCTGGGTGGCTAAAATACAGCTGCTGCCTGCCGTGCTGGCGCTCAACGTGGGCGTTGTGGCGGTGATGGTGGTGCTGACGCTCCTCTTTGGTCGTCTCTATTGCTCGGTGGTCTGTCCGCTGGGTATTCTGCAAGATCTCTTTGCCCGCCTGGGACGTAAGGCGAAGAAGAACCACTACGGCTTCTCGCCCGAAAAGCGTCTGCTGCGCTACGGCCTTTTGGTGCTCTTTGTGGCGCTGATGGTGGCCGGTGCGGGGCAAATAGCCGCCTGGATTGCCCCTTATAGCGCCTTTGGTCGCATCGTCTCGACCCTCTTTGCTCCGCTGTGGCAGTGGGGTAACAACCTCTTAGCCTGGCTCGCAGAGCGTGCCGGCAGCTACGCCTTCTATCCGGTTGAGGTGTGGTGGAAGGGGACAGCCCTCTTTGTCGTGGCTTTGACGACCCTCGTCGTGGTGGGTGTGCTGGCTTGGCGCAATGGTCGCGCGTGGTGCAACACGGTTTGCCCCGTGGGTACGGTGCTCGGCTTCTTGTCGCGCTTCTCGTGGATGCGCCCCGTGATCAATACCGAAAAATGCAACGGTTGCGGTCTTTGTGAGCGGAACTGCAAGGCCTCCTGCATCCAGGCCAAGGAGCACCGAATCGACCTTTCGCGTTGCGTGGTCTGCTTCGATTGTCTCGATGCCTGCAAGCGGGGCGCTATCAGCTACGAGCCGCGTCGCAAGGCGGCTCGGCACACCGAGCAGGGTGATGCGTCGCGTCGAACGTTCCTCGCCCTCACGGTGCTCTTTGCCGGAACGGCCGTGGCCGAGGCCAAGCGCCAAAAGGTGGATGGCGGTCTGGCGGTGATTGTGGATAAAGAGGCTCCTCAGCGCAAGCGACCGTTGGTGCCGGCCGGTGCTCGTTCGTGGAAACACTTCACGCAACATTGCACGGCCTGCCAGCTCTGTGTTTCGGCTTGCCCGAATCAGGTGCTGCGCCCCTCGACCGGACTGACGACCCTCCTGCAACCCGAAATGGGCTACGAAAAGGGCTATTGCCGCCCCGAGTGTACGAAGTGCTCGGAGGTCTGCCCTGCGGGGGCGATTCGTCCCATTACGCGCGAGGAGAAGTCCTCGGAGCAGATCGGTCGCGCTGTCTGGGTGAAGGAGAACTGCCTGCCCGCCACCGAAGGGGTCAAGTGCGATAATTGCGCCCGCCACTGCCCGACGGGAGCTATTCAGATGGTCGAGCACGACGGCAAACGAATCCCGGCCATCGACACCGAAAAGTGCATCGGCTGCGGTGCGTGCGAGTACCTCTGTCCTGCACGTCCCTTCTCGGCCATCTATGTCGATGGCAATGAGCAACACCGAACCCTCTAAACCGAACCGAAGATGAAAGACGATAAGACGATTTCGCGCCGCGAATTTCTCAAACGCCTCGGTTTTGGTGCGGCCATGACGACGGCAGCCCTCACGGGTTGCGCCCCGAAAAACGGAAAGACGACCCCCAAAGCGGCTGCAGAACCCGATGCGAAGCAGATGACCTACCGCACGACCCCCACAACGGGTGATCGCGTTTCGTTGCTTGGCTATGGCTGTATGCGCTGGCCGTTGGTCGATCAGAAAGACCGCAACTCGCCCATTGACCAGGAAGCGACCAATGCCCTGGTCGATTATGCCATCGAGCACGGTGTGAATTATTTCGATACCGCTCCGGTCTATGGCCGAGGCCTCTCGGAGCGTGTGACGGGTATTGCCCTGAAGCGTCATCCGCGTGAGAAGTGGTTTATTGCCACGAAGCTCTCCAATATGCGCGACTTTAGCTACGAGGCGGCTATGACGATGTATCGCAACTCGTTCAAGGAGTTGCAGGTCGATTACATCGACTACTACCTCCTCCACTCGATTGG
>CAYOEE010000173.1:0-3769 GCA_964402935.1 uncultured Alistipes sp.
TGCTGCGCAACTACAAACTCTCGGACGATATCGCCTTCCGCTTCTCGAACCAGGGTTGGGACCAGTACCCGCTGACGGCCGATAAGTATGTATCGTGGCTCACGGCCGAGGATACGCCGGGTGAGGTGATTAACCTCTTCATGGACTACGAGACCTTCGGCGAGCATCAGGGTGCCGAGACCGGTATCTTCGACTTTATGAAGGCGCTGCCGAAGACGGCGTTGGCTTCGGGTCAGTTGGAGTTTGCCACCGTGAGCGAGGCTGCCAAGAAGTATCAGCCCGTTTCGGTGTTGCACTGCCCGCATGTGATGTCGTGGGCCGATGAGGAGCGCGACGTGACGGCATGGCTCGGTAACGAGTTGCAGAACGAGGCCTTCTCGAAGCTCTATGCCATGAAGGAGAAGATTGCCAAGTTGAAGAATGCCGATTTCGACTATGTATGGAATTTCATGCAGACCTCGGACCACTTCTACTACATGGCTACGAAGTGGCTCTCGGACGGTGATGTACACTCCTACTTCAACCCCTACGACTCGGCTTACGATGCGTTTATCAACTACATGAACGTACTTTCGGACTTCGAGATCGAGGTGGACAAGGCACTGGAGGCTAAGAAGACGAAGCGCTCGAAGAAGCAGGCATAAGCCTACTTGCGAGCAACGAAAAAGCCCGACCGTAAAAGGTTGGGCTTTTTTGTGGGTATTAGTGCACTGCTATCGCAGTACCTCGACCGCCTTGACCAGCACCGGATCGATCGGATAGATATTTTTATAGAATCCGTCATCTTCCAAGACCGTGTTGCGACCGATGTAAGCGCGGAGTTGTGCCTCGATCACGGGGCGTGAGAGCGCAATTTCGCGGTAGTTCGGTTGCACGCCCTGGCGCGTGGCGTAGGCGACGAAATCCTCCACCAGGCGTCGATCGCTGTCGAGCAGTGTCTGCAACTCGTCGATGGTCTTCACCTGATTCAAAGCCTCCCGCTTGCGGTCGGCATACTCGATCGTATAGCGGTAGAGGATATTGCGTCCCGAGACCTCCATAAAATAGGGCGTCATGCGGGTCGTATCGGCCGGAATAAACTGATCGGGCATGATACCGCCACCGCCATAGACCACCTTGCCCGCGGGCGTAACACGCTTCAGCGAGTCGGCAAAGTGAATCGAATCGGCCGAGAAGAACTCGTTGTTTTGGTAGCGATTCCACAGGTCGGCATCATAGCTCTCCTGATCGCCAATCGTGTAGGGTTTCTGAATCGAGCGACCCGTGGGGGTGTAGTAGCGAGCAATCGTCAGGCGCAGGGCCGAGCCGTCGCGGAACGGAATCTGCTTCTGCACCAACCCTTTACCAAACGAGCGACGGCCGATAATCGTGGCGCGGTCGTTATCCTGCAGGGCACCGGCCAGAATTTCGCTCGACGAGGCGCTGTACTCGTCAATCAGCACAACAACCTCCATATCCTGCGCCATGCCCGATCCGTCGGCATACTCGCGCAGCTGTTGGCGATGACGATCCTCGGTATAGACGATCAGCTGCCCCTCGTGCAGGAACTCGTTGGCAATCAGGATCGCCTGATCCAGAAAACCGCCCGAATTGCCTCTCAAATCGAAGATGAGTCGCTTGATGCCGGCCGCCTTGAACTTCAGCAGCGCCAACTGCAACTCGGCGTGCGAGGTCTTGGCAAACTGCCCCAACTTCACAAAGCCGATGCTGTCCGTCAGCATAAAGGCCGATTCGATGCTCTTGATCGGAATCTTATCGCGCACCACCTCGACCTCGACCAGTTCGTCGATCTGTTGGCGCTCCAGCCCCAACTTCACCTTCGTGCCTCGCTTACCGCGCAGTTGCTTGACGATGTCGTTCTGCGGGATCTTTCGACCGGCCACCAGCGAGTCGTTGATCTCGATGATGCGATCACCGGCCTTCACGCCCGCCTTATCGCTCGGCCCCTTGGGAATCACGTTGAGCACGATGACCGTGTCGGTCGCCATGTTGAAGACCACGCCGATGCCATCGAACTCACCCTCCAAAGGTTCGTTCAACTCGGCCATCACATCCGCCGGAATATACTCCGAGTGGGGATCCAGCTCCTTCAGCAGAACCGGAATCAGGTGTTCGGAGAGGGTATCCATCGAGAGCGAATCGACGTACTCCTGCTCAATGAGTGCCAGGGTGTGCGTCAGCTTGTTCTGCGGGATATGACCGATCTGCTGCAACACACCGCGCAGTTGCGCAGCCGAGTTGAAGCGTCCGAAGTAGTTGCCCATAAAGAGGCCGGCGACCAGCACTCCTGCCAGCAGGATCGGGAAGAGGATAGCCTGCTTCGTATTGCGATATTTGCTCATTACTTATTCTTAAACGTGTAGCTCAGACCGACACTCAGCAGCGTCTTGGTCTGGATCGAGGTATTCTGCGCACGGTTGTAGTAGAGCTGGAACGAAACCGAAGTAGTAAGGAAGCGTGTAGCCTTGATGTCGATCGTATTCTCCCAGCGCACCGTGGGGTGAATCGGCAGGCGGGGCTTGGTCTTGATGTTACCGTCCCACTCCTTGAGGGCTGCGTTGTACTCGTCCCAACGCTTGATTTTATTATCCAGGCCAAGGTTCGTAATCCAGCCCCAGAACGAGAAGAGCGTCGTGCGGTAGCGCAGGTAGCCGTTCTTGCCGAACGTACGATCGAAGTCGATCTGAACCGACGAACCGCCCTCGTACTTCGAACTCTTGTCGGGGTCCTCGATACCATAATTGAAGGCCTTCTTGATGCGATTGCCCTCCTCGTCGAGCTGCTCACGACGAATCCAGCTGTTGTTGGCATAGGTAGCACTCAGGGCCAAGGGCGAAAGGTCGAGCTTGATGGGGAACTTCGCACTCGGACAAGCGTACTTCAAACCGACCGAAAGATCGAGGTAACCGGGCGTCATAAAGCTGCTCTTGAGGTCCTTACGCTCCTGCTCCGTACGCGAAACATAGCCGTTGGCAATCTGCGTGCGGAACTTCACCGTAGCACCATACGACCAATTCTTCGACATCTTCCACGAGGGCGAAATCTGCACGGCAAACTCATCCTGGTTCTTGAACCAGATGCCCTCACGGTCCATCAGCTGGTTACCCGCCTCATCGACCATCGCATCCCCCGCGGCATCGAACATCGGCATTTCGACCTTCATGCGGTTGTAGCCGAACTTACCCTCAAACTTCGTCTCCACCGAAAAGAGGTTTTTCGTGAATTTGTGGTAGATGTAAAGGTTGGCGACCAGGGCAATCGAGTTATCACCACCCGACACATCGACCCAGGGGTCGTTGTACGAGGTCAGCGTACCTTGCAGGCCGCTCGTAATTTCGAGCGTATTGCGCTCCTTGCGAATAGCCGCACGCTCGGCGCGGTAACGGGCACGCGAGAAGTACTCCATGTCGGCCGCCGTCTGCTTGAGCGTATCGGCCGTCGTGAAATTGATGCTCTCCTTCTTGGCCTCGACACGGTCAATCGTAAATTGTGCATGGGCGGGCAGTACCACCGCCAACGCCATCAGGGCAAAAATCGCGCAAATGAGGTTTCGTTTCATAACGTTTGATGTGCAATTGTGTTCTTTTTTGCAAAAGTACAAAATTTTCGCGGACTATACCTATTATAATATAAAAAGAAAGAGGCTGTCCAACAAGTTTGTTGAGCAGCCTCATTTCGTTAGAAGTTGTATAACAAGAGGGATTTTTAGGCCCGCGAAGTCCGAAAAAGCGGAGTTTACTAAGTGTAAATGAGCATTTTGAGGGCAAGC
>CAYOEE010000174.1:0-3763 GCA_964402935.1 uncultured Alistipes sp.
GTATCCTTCATGCCGAAGCCGTGACCGCCATAGGGATAGATGTGCAGCGAGGCCGGAATCCCGTAGCTCTTCAGGGCGGCGTAGTAGAGCGCGCCATTGACCGAGGGCACCGTGCGGTCGTCATCGGCAAAGAGGATAAAGGCGGGCGGGGTCTGCTCAGTAACGCGATTTTGGAGCGAATAGTATGCGCTCTCTTTCTCGCTGCGCTTTTCGCCCAGCAGGTTGTCGAACGAACCCTTGTGCTGGCGATTCTCACCGGCCGAAATCACGGGGTAGAACAGGAGCGAGAAATCGGGACGCTCGCTGCCCATCGTCGAGGTCATGGCTGCCAGGTGACCACCGGCCGACGAGCCGACAATGCCGACCTTCTCAACCTGCCACTCGGGGGCTACGCCCTCACTTTTACCGCGCAACAGACGAATCGCCTCCGAGGCATCCTCAAGCGGTACTTCGGGGTGGCTGTTGGGCATACGGTAGTGCAACACGGCTGCTACATAGCCGTGCGAAGTGAACCACTCGGCCATCTTCGAGCCCTCGTTCTCCATCGAGAGGTGACGATAACCGCCACCCGGGCAGATTACGACAGCACGGCCGTTGTGCTGACCGCTCTTCGGGGTGTAGAGGTAGAGAATCGCCTCGGTGGTGTAGGAGGGGCGGTTGTTTTTGATTTCGCCCGCCTCGGCCAACCCGTTCGAGTGGGGAGCGGTCGTGTTGTCCCAGATGCGGATCACCTGCTTCGCGCCGCTCATATCCTGTGCCACGGCCGACAGGCTGACGAGGCAAACGCTCAAAAGGATGAATAGGTATCTCTTCATTTTAATTTTGAATTCTAAATTTTGAATTTCAACATCGTTAAATGACGATGTTGATAATCTTGCCCTTTACGACAATCACCTTCTTCGGGGTCTTGCCCTCGATCCACTTCTGCGCCTCGGGTTGAGCGACGACATCGGCCTGAATCGACGCGGGGTCGAGGTTCAGGTCATACGCCTTCTTGAAGCGGAGCTTGCCGTTGATCGAAACGGGATACTCGAAGGTCGAGAGGGTCAGGTACTTCTCCTCGCATACGGGGTAGGCGGCATCGCATACCGACGTAGTGTGCCCCAGCGCGTGGTAAAGCTCCTCGGTGATGTGGGGCGCAAAGGGAGCAAGCAAAACTACCAGCGGCTCCAGAACCTCGCGCTTCGAGCACTCGCCCAGCTCGTTGAGGCAGATCATGAAGGCGGCTACCGAGGTGTTGAACGAGAAGTGCTCGATATCCTCGGTGACCTTCTTGATCGTCTTGTGGAGCGTGCGCAGCTCCTTCTCCGTGGCCTTTTCGTCGCTCACGAGGAACTTGCCGTCGCGGTCGTAGAACAGGCGCCACAGACGCTTCAGGAACTTATGCACACCGTCGATGCCGTTCGTGTCCCAGGGCTTCGACTGCTCGAGCGGGCCGAGGAACATCTCGTACATGCGGAGCGTGTCGGCACCGTAGTTATCGACGATGTAGTCGGGATTCACGACGTTGAACATCGACTTCGACATCTTCTCGATGGCCCAGCCGCAGATATACTTGCCATCCTCAAGGATGAACTCTGCGTTGGCAAAGTCGGGCATCCAGGCGCGGAAGGCATCCAGGTCGAGCACGTCGTTCTTGACGATATTGACATCAACGTGGATCTCCTGCGTCTCGTACTGATCCTTCAGGCCGAGCGAGACGAACTTGTTCGTACCCACGACACGATAGACGAAGTTCGAGCGACCCTGAATCATACCCTGGTTCACGAGCTTGCGGAAAGGTTCCTGCTCGCAGACATAGCCCAGGTCGTAGAGGAACATATTCCAGAAACGCGAATACATGAGGTGGCCCGTGGCGTGCTCGATACCACCCACATAGAGATCGACCTGACGCCAATACGAGTTGGCCTCCTCGCTTACGAGTGCCTCGTTGTTCTTCGGATCCATGTAGCGGAGGTAGTAGGCCGACGAACCGGCAAAGCCCGGCATGGTCGAAAGCTCGAAGGGATAACCCTCCTCGGTGCACCAACCCTCGACGCGAGCCAGGGGCGGCTCACCCTGCTCCGTGGGGCCGAAATTGGCAATCGGCGGCAGCTCGAGCGGCAGTTTATCCATGGATAGCGGGTAGGCCGTATCCTCCTTGTAGTAGATCGGGAAAGGCTCGCCCCAATAGCGCTGACGCGAGAAGATGGCGTCGCGCAGGCGGTAGTTGATAAGCTTCTTGCCCAGGCCGCGCTTCTCGACCTCGGCAAACATCATCGGAATTGCCTCCTTGACATCCAGCCCCGTCAGGAAGTCGGAGTTGATCATCTTGCCCTCCTTGGCGTCGTACGAAGCCTCCTCGATGTTGCCACCCTCGACAACGGGCACAATCTCCAGCCCGAAGTGGCGGGCAAAGGCCCAGTCGCGCGAGTCGTGTGCCGGTACGGCCATGATCGCTCCCGTGCCGTAGCCCGAAAGGACATAGTCCGAGGCGTAGATCGGAATCTCACGACCGGTAAAGGGATTGACGGCATACGAGCCGGTGAAGACACCGCTCACGCGCTTCGTCTCGGCCATGCGCTCGCGCTCCGAACGCTTCTTGGCCTCGGTGATGTAGGCCTCGACAGCCTCTTTCTGAGCCTCGGTGGTCAGCTCGGCAAGCATCTCGTGCTCTGGGGCGATGACCATGAACGTTACGCCGAAGATCGTATCGGGACGGGTCGTGAAAATTTCGAGCTTCTGCTCCTTGCCCACGATGTCGAAGAATACCTGTGCACCCACCGAACGGCCGATCCAGTTGCGCTGAATCTCCTTCAGCGAGTCGCTCCACTCGAGTCGGTCGAGGCCGTCCAGCATACGCTGGGCGTAAGCCGTCACGCGCAACAACCACTGCTTCATGCGCTTCTGCTCCACGGGGTGACCGCCACGCACCGAAAGACCATCCTTCACCTCGTCGTTGGCCAGCACCGTACCCAATTTCGGGCACCAGTTCACCATCGTATCGGCGCGGAAGGCGAGGCGGTAGTTCTGCAATACCTGCTCCTTCTCCTCCTCTGTCTTGGCGTTCCACTCCTCGGCCGTGAAGTGTAGCTCCTGCGTCTGGGCGGCCTCAAGCCCCTCGGTGCCCTGCTTCTCGAAACGAGCCACCAGCTCCTCGATCGGCTTGGCCTGCTGCTCTGCGCGGTCGTAGTAGTGGGCAAACATCTTCAGGAAGGCCCACTGCGTCCACTTGTAATAATCGGGGTCGCAGGTTCTCACCTCACGATCCCAGTCGAACGAGAAGCCGATCTTGTCCAGCTGCTCGCGGTAGCGAGCCACGTTCTTCTCGGTCGTCACGGCGGGGTGCTGACCCGTCTGGATGGCGTACTGCTCGGCCGGCAGACCGAAAGCATCGTAACCCATCGGGTGGAGCACATTGAAACCCTTCAGGCGCTTGTAGCGCGAGTAGATATCCGAGGCGATGTAGCCCAGCGGGTGGCCGACGTGCAGACCCGCCCCCGAGGGGTAGGGGAACATATCGAGCACATAGAACTTCGGGCGCGTCGCATCCACCTCGACGCGGTAGGTCTTATCCTCACGCCAACGCTCCTGCCAGCGCGATTCAATCTCTTTGAAACTGTATTCCATGGATTTTGTTGAGTTGTTTTCCTGTTTTAATGGGCAAAGATACATATATTATAAAGAAATTCAAAATTTAGAATTTAGAATTCAAAATTATTAAAGAGCAAAGAGCAAAGAGCGAAGAGCAAAGAGAATAAAGAGAGTAAAGATTTTAATGAGA
>CAYOEE010000175.1:0-3727 GCA_964402935.1 uncultured Alistipes sp.
GCCGTGACGGGTCGTGAGCGTCGTTGCGGATGGCTGGACCTCGTAGCCCTGAAATACTCGATCATGATCAACGGTGTCACGCAGCTCATCATGATGAAGTCGGACGTAATGAACGACTTCGAGACGATCCGCGTAGCTACGGCCTACAAGATTGGCGAAACGACCACCGACGAGTTCCCCTTCTCGATCGAGGAGGGCGTCGAGCCGGTATATACCGACTTCGAGGGTTGGAAGCGCGACCTGCGCCAGTGCCGCACCTACGAGGAGTTCCCCGAGGCCTTCAAGCGCTATGTCGATTTCATCGAGCGCGAAACGGGTGTGCCTGTGAAGATTATTTCGGTGGGTCCCGACCGCGACGAGACGGTCATCCGCTAAACCAAGAACTAAAATACGATCTATGAAATCTTTGAACATTGTCGTGTTGGCCAAACAGGTGCCCGACACACGACAGGTCGGCAAAGATGCAATGACGGCAGAGGGTACGGTTAATCGTGCTGCTCTGCCGGCTATTTTCAACCCCGAAGATCTCCACGCTTTGGAGCTGGCTTTGAGCCTGAAAGATCGCCTGCCGGGGACAAGCGTCAAGCTGCTGACCATGGGACCGCAACGCGCCGCCGAGATTATCCGCGAGGCGATGTACCGCGGAGCGGATGGGGGATACCTCCTTTCGGGACGCGAGTTTGCCGGCTCGGATACGCTGGCCACCTCCTACGCCCTTTCGTGCGCCCTGCGCAAACTGAACCCCGACCTAATTGTGGCAGGTCGTCAGGCCATTGATGGCGACACGGCCCAGGTAGGCCCGCAGGTGGCCGAGAAGCTCTCCCTGCCGCAGGTAACCTACGCCGAAGAGGTGGTCGAGATCAAGGAGGGTGCGCTCGTTGTTCGTCGTCGTATCGAGACCGGCGTGGAGGTGGTCGAGACGCCTCTGCCGGCCGTCATTACGGTCAATGGCTCGGCTCCTCACTGCCGTCCGCGCCATGCCAAGCGCCTCATGTACTTCAAGTCGGCACGCACGGCCTCCGAAATCGCAGCCAATCCTGCCTCGTTTACGGCCGAGCGCGTAGCCCAAAAGCCCGAATTGCAGATCGTCGAGTGGTCGGCCTCGGACATTGACCCCGACCCCGCACAGCTCGGTTTGTCGGGTTCGCCCACAAAGGTCAAGCGCATCGAAAATGTCGTCTTCCAAGCCAAGGAGGCGAAGCGCCTCAGCACCTCGGACGAGGAGCTGGAGAGCCTGATTCGAGAGCTGATCGAGGCCCACACCATCGGTTAAATTCAAGCACGAAGAGATGAAAAACCTATTTGTATATATTGAATGTGAGGGGGACAAGATTGCCGACGTAAGCCTGGAGCTGATGACCAAGGGACGTGATCTGGCCGGACAACTCGGCATCAAGACCGAGGCCGTCGTAATCGGCCACCACACCGAGGGTATCGAGGAGGAGCTCTCTCGCTACGGTGCCGACACGGTTTGGGTAGCCGACAACGAGCGTTTCGCCCCCTTCCGCACCCTGCCTCACACGGCTGTTTTGACCCACCTGATTCGCCAAGAGCAACCCGAAATCGTTCTCTTTGGTGCTACGGCTATCGGGCGCGACTTCGCTCCGCGCGTATCGTCCGCCCTGCATAGCGGCCTTACAGCCGACTGCACCCAGCTCGAGATTGGCGACCACACCGATCCCAAGACGGGCAAGAGCTACCAGAACCTTTTGTACCAGATTCGCCCAGCCTTTGGCGGTAACATCATCGCCACGATCATCAACCCCGACCACCGCCCCCAGATGGCGACCGTGCGTGAGGGGGTGATGCGCAAGGAGGAGGCCGCAACCCGCGGCACAGCCGAGCGCAAGGAGATCGCATGGCGCGAGGCGTTGCAGGACAGTGACCTCATGGTCAAGATTCTCCACCGCGAGGTGGCCGAGCGCAAGATCGACATCAAATCCTCTTCGATCATCGTAGCCGGTGGCTACGGCATCGGGTCGAAGGAGAATTTCAGCTTGGTGCATGAGTTGGCCGAGGTGCTTGGTGGCGAAGTGGGCGCTTCGCGTGCCGCCGTCGATGCCGGTTTCACGGAACCCGAACGCCAAATCGGCCAGACGGGTGTTACCGTGCGCCCGAAACTCTACATCGCCTGCGGCATCTCGGGACAGATTCAACACACGGCCGGCATGGATCAGTCGGCGATGGTCATCTCGATCAACACCGATCCCGATGCCCCGATCACGCGCCTGGCCGATTACGCCATCACGGGCGACGTGACGGAGGTCATTCCGAAGCTGATCAAGTACTACAAGCAAAACTCGAAGTAATGGCTAATTTTTATTTAGATAACAGGGATTTACAAATCCAATTCGATCACCCTTTGATGGAGCAAATCGTAGCTCTTCGTGAACGTAATTTCAGCGAAAAGGAGCTATACGATCATGCCCCGCAGAACACGGAAGACGCCCTCGATTCGTACCGCAAAGTCATGGAGCTGGCGGGCGAAATCTGCGGTGAGGTGATTGCCGAAAATGCCGAGCGGGTGGATCATGAAGGCCCGCGCCATACGGGCGATCACGTCGAGTATGCCGAGGGGACGAAGGAGAACCTGCGAATGATGCAGGCCGCCGGTCTGGACGGCATGTCGTTACCGCGTTGCTACGGAGGTCTGAATATGCCGCTCGTGGCCTTTATCATGACCAACGAGATGATTGCGCGAGGTGATGCCGGTTTCCAGAATGTGTGGGGGTTGCAGGATTGCGCCGAGACGCTCCGCGAATTTGGTTCCGAGGAGCAGAAAGAGGAGTATCTCAAACGCACCGCAGCCGGTGAGACATGGTCGATGGCTCTCACCGAGCCGGATGCCGGTTCGGACCTGGGTGCCGTCACACTGAAAGCCACCTGGAACGAGGAGCGCGGAACGTGGCTGCTCAATGGCGTCAAGCGCTTCATTACGAATGGTGACGGTGATCTTTCTCTCGTGCTGGCTCGTACCGAGGAGGGTAGTACGGATGCCCGCGGTCTTTCGATGTTTGTCTATGACAAAAAGGATGGCGGCGTCAAGGTGCGTCGCATCGAGCACAAGCTGGGTATCATCGGTTCGCCCACCTGCGAGCTGGTCTATACGGATGCCCCCGCCTCCCTGGTGGGCGCACGCCGCATGGGACTGATTAAATATGTCATGTCGCTCATGAATGCCGCTCGCCTGGGCATTGGTGCACAGTCGGTGGGAACGTGCGAAGCAGCCTACCGCGAGGCGCTGAAGTATGCCCACGAGCGCGAGCAGTTCGGCAAACCGATCATCCGATTCACGGCCGTCAGCGAGCTGTTGCAGGAGATGCACGCCAAAACGCAGGCCGTGCGTGCACTGCTCTACGAGACGGCTCGCTATGTCGAGCTTTACAAGCAGATGGAGGCTCTTTCGAAGGAGCAACGCCCCGAGCCGGAGGAGCGCCAAAAGATGAAGCACTACAACCGCTTGGCCGATGCCTACACCCCGATGGTCAAGCTCTTTGCCTCGGAATATGCCAACTCGGTTGCCTACGATGCCATTCAGATTCTCGGCGGTTCGGGCTTCATGAAGGATTACCCCGTAGAGCGCATCTACCGCGATGCACGCATCATGTCGATCTACGAAGGAACTTCGCAGTTGCAGGTCGTAGCGGCCATCAACTCCGTCACAAAGGGGGTCTATGCCGAGCAGATTTCCCGCATGAGCGAGGAGCATTATAGCGAGGCGACGCAA
>CAYOEE010000176.1:0-3724 GCA_964402935.1 uncultured Alistipes sp.
TGTTGTTGAACAGCCCCTTTTGGTAGAAGTTATATAACAAGAGGGATTTTTAGGCTTGCGAAGTCGGCTAAACCGCAGCATACTAAACGTATGTGAGGATTTAGCCGGCAAGCGTAACGACAAAATCGGCCGTTAGGCAAATTTTGCCAAGAAGCATTCGATGGTATTCTCCATCAGACAAGTAATCGTCATCGGCCCTACCCCACCGGGAACAGGGGTGATCACGGAGGCCTTGGGTTCGATGGCAGCGAAATCGACATCACCGCAGAGCTTGCCGGTTTCGGGGTCACGGTTCACGCCGACATCAATCACCACAGCGCCCTCGGAGACCATATCGGCCGTAACGAACTTCGGACGGCCGATGGCCACCACCAGAATATCGGCACGGCGGGTTACCTCAGCGAGGTGCTTGGTACGGCTGTGAGCGATAGTCACGGTGGCGTTCTGATCCAAGAGGAGCTTCGAGACGGGCAGGCCCACGATGTTCGAGCGACCAATCACCACGGCCTCCTTGCCGGCCATCTCGACACCGGCCGTCTGGAGCATACGGATAATGCCCTTCGGGGTGCAGGGGAGCGTACAAGGCTGTTTCTGCCAAAGGGCGGCCACATTGGCGGGATGGAAGCCGTCCACATCCTTGCGGACATCAATCGCGGCAATCACCTTATCCTCCGAGATATGCTTCGGGAGGGGCAACTGCACGAGGATACCATCCACGCTCTCGTCGGCATTCAGCTCGGCGATGAGTGCCAGCAACTCCTCCTCCGAAATGGAGGCCTCGCGACGGATCGTCGAATTTTGGATGCCCACCTCGGCCGAGGCTTTGGCCTTGCCCGTGACATACGACACGCTGGCGGGGTTATCGCCCACCAAAATCACAGCCAGATGGGGCACACGGCCATACTTGGCGGGGAAGGTCTTGACCTCCTCAGCCATGGCGGCCTTCATCTTGGCCGAAAGTTCTTTACCACTGATAATCATATCGTTTCTCGTTTATTTATCAAACACATAGTGACCAATGTCGGTGCGGTGGAAGAGGTTGTCGCAAGCGATGCGCTCCACATCCGCAAGGGCGGCTTGGCGCGCCTCGTCGAGCGTCGTGCCCTTACCCACCACAAACAGCACACGACCGCCGTTGGTGAGAATCTTCTCCCCCTCGGCCTTCGTACCCATGTGGTAAAGCGTACCCTGCACCTTATCCAGACCACCGATCTCGACACCCTTTTGATAGTCACCCGGGTAACCCTTCGAGGCGAGGACAATGCCGAGGGTCATGAAGTCGTGCCACTCCAGCTCCGTATCGGTATGGTCGGCCACGGCGCAGAAGATATCGACAATGTCGCTCTTCAGACGGGGCAGTACCACCTCCGTCTCGGGGTCACCAAAGCGAGCGTTGAACTCGATGACCTTCACACCGTCGGGGGTCTTCATCAGACCGCCATACAGCACACCCTCAAAGGGGCAACCCTCCTTGACCATCGCGGCAGCTACGGGCTTCAGCACCTCGTTCAGCGCAAACTCCTCGTCCTCCTTGGTGATAAAGGGCAGGGGCGAGTAAGCACCCATACCGCCCGTGTTGGGGCCTTTGTCACCGTCGTAGGCGCGCTTGTGGTCCTGCGCCAACTGCATCGGCCACACCTTCTCGCCCGACACGAAGCACATGAACGAGAACTCGGGGCCCGTGAGGAAATCCTCCACCACGACCTTGCCCTGCCCGAACTTCGTATCAAGCAGCATATCTTTCAGTGCCTCGTCGGCCTCCTCCATCGTCTGGGCAATCACCACACCCTTACCGGCGGCCAGGCCGTCGTACTTCAACACGGCAGGCAGCGGACGGCTCTCGACGTAGGCCTTGGCCTCCTCGTAGTCGGTGAAGGACTTGAAACCGGCCGTCGGGATGTTGTACTTGGCCATCAGGCACTTGGCAAACTCCTTGCTCGACTCGATGCGGGCAGCCACTTTCGAAGGGCCGAAGATGCGCAGCCCCTGCGCCTTGAACGCATCGGCCACACCGGCCGCCAGGGCTACCTCCGGACCTACGACCGTCAGCTCCACACCCTGCTCCTTGGCAAAGGCGGCGAGCTTCTCGATCTCCGTCTCGCGGATTGCCACACACTCGGCCCGGGCAGCCATACCGGCATTACCCGGAGCAGCAAAGATCTTCTCCACCTGCGGTGAACGGCTCAGGGCATCGACAATGGCGTGCTCACGACCACCCGACCCAATAACAAGAACTTTCATATTAGTTATTCCTTTATTTATACGATTCTATTCCCAGCACCTAAAAAGTTGGATAAAAAGAGGGATTTCAAGGCTTGCGAACTCCGAGAAACCGCAGCATACTGAGACGTATGTGAGGATTTCAAGGAGGAACTTAACGCAGAAATCACCTTTTTAGGCAACTTTTTCAAGCATTAGAGAAATTTTCAATTTCTCTAATGCTTGAAATGACGCATACCGGTGAATACCATCGAGATACCCAGCTCGTTGCACTTCTTGATCGAATCCTCGTCACGCACCGAGCCACCGGGCTGTACGATGGCTGTTACGCCATACTCGGCAGCGAGGGTCACGCAGTCATCGAAGGGGAAGAAGGCATCCGAGGCGAGCACGATACCCTCCGTAACACCGGCAGCCTTGGCCTGCTTCAGGGCGATCTCGGCCGAGCCGACACGGTTCATCTGACCCGCACCCACGCCCAGCGTGACACCATCCTTAACAACGGCAATAGCGTTCGACTTCACGTGCTTCACAATGCGCCAGCCGAAGTTCAGATCGACCAAATCGGCCTCCGTGGGCTGCTTCTCCGTGACGCACATATCGGCCGTTACATCCTTCGTCTGCGTATCGAGGTTCTGCACCAAAAGACCTCCGCGCACGCTGACATACTGCTTCTTCACCGAGTCGTCGGAGGTCATATCAACCTCGATCAGGCGCAGGTTCTTCTTCGTCGTAAGCACCTCCAGCGCGCCCTCCTCGAACTTCGGAGCCATGATAATCTCCAGGAAGATGGGCTTCATCAGCTCGGCAGCCTCCTTCGTCAGGGGACGATTCACGGCCACGATACCGCCAAAGATCGACACCTTATCGGCCTCGTAAGCCTTCGTCCAAGCCTCCACGACATCCTTGCCGATGGCAGCACCGCAGGGATTCATGTGCTTCAGGCCCACGCAGAACGGCTCGTCGAACTCGCGCACGATGGCCAAAGCGGCGTTGGCATCCTGAATGTTGTTATAGGAAAGTTCCTTGCCGTGCAGCTGCTTGGCCGAAGCCAGCGAGAACGACACGACCTCCTTCTCGGCATAGAACATCGCCTCCTGGTGGGGATTCTCACCGTAGCGCAGCGACTGCTTCAGATCGAACTCCAGGAAGAGCTTCTCGTTCAGGCCGGCCTGCTTGCGCATATAGGTAGCGATCATCGCATCGTACTGCGCCGTGTGGGTATAGGCCTTGGCCGAAAGCTGAAGACGGGTCTCCTTGGTCGTGTTGCCGTTGGCCTTGATCTCGGCCAGAATCTGATCGTAATCCTCGGGGTGGCAAACCACCGTTACGTCGTTCCAATTCTTGGCTGCCGAACGTAACATCGACGGACCACCGATGTCGATATTTTCGATCGCCTCCTCGATCGTTACACCCTCCTTCTGGATCGTTTGACGGAAGGGATAGAGGTTCACGCAAACCAGGTCGATAAACTCAATCGCGTTCTCCTTCAGGGCCTGGAGGT
>CAYOEE010000177.1:0-3710 GCA_964402935.1 uncultured Alistipes sp.
AACGAAGGGTGGTCGCACATTCAGTTTCTCGGCAATCGTCGTTGTAGGTAACGAGAACGGCGTAGTCGGTTATGGCCTGGGTAAGGCTTCGGAGGTTCAGGCCGCCATCGCCAAGGGCGTGGAGGATGCCAAGAAGAACCTCGTAAAGGTTCCCGTAATCAACGGTACGATTCCCCACAAGCAGGAGTTCCGCTTCGGTGGTTCGGAGGTGATGATTCGTCCGGCCGCTCCGGGTACCGGTATTATCGCCGGTGGTGCTATGCGTGCCGTTCTGGAGTCGCTCGGCGTGAAGAACGTGCTCGCAAAGAGCAAGGGTTCGTCGAATCCCCACAACCTCGTGAAGGCCACGGTAGGTGCTCTGTGCGAGTTGCGCGATGCAGCCAGCGTTGCACGCCTGCGCGGTATCTCGATGAATCAGGTGTTTAACGGTTAATTTTGAATCAGACTATGGCAAGATTGAAAATCACCCAGGTCAAGAGCCGCATCGGTGCTACGAAGCGTCAGTGCGCCAACCTTGACGCACTCGGTCTGAAGAAGATCGGTGCAACGGTCGAGCACGATGATTCGGTCATCATCAAAGGTATGATCAATCGCGTGCAGCACCTCGTAAAGGTAGAGGTGGTAGCTTAAGTTTAACTGCTTAACGAAACAAAAGAAATGGAACTGAATAATCTCAAGCCCGCAAAGGGTTCTACGCACCACGACAAGCGAATCGGCCGCGGTGCAGGTTCGGGTCACGGTGGCACGGCCACGCGTGGTCACAAGGGTGCTCAGTCGCGTTCGGGTTACTCGCGCAAGCTCGGCTTCGAGGGTGGCCAGATGCCGCTGCAGCGTCGCCTGCCGAAGTTCGGCTTCACGAACATCAAGCGTGTAGAGTTCAAGGCTATCAACCTCTCGACCCTCGAGGAGCTCGCTTCGAAGAAGGAGCTGCAGGAGGTAACCGTTGAGACGCTGATCGGCGCCGGCTTCATCTCGTCGAAGGACAAGGTGAAGATCCTCGGTAACGGTCAGATCACCAAGGCTCTCACGGTGAAGGCTCACGCCTTCTCGAAGAGCGCTGAGGCTGCCATCACGGCTGCCGGTGGTAGTGTCGAGAAACTCTAAGGTAGAACCTTAAATTAACCAAACTTTATGAATCAATATCTCGTTGTTGGTCTTGTCTTTTTAGTGGTTATCGCTCTTTTGGCAACCAACAAGAAAGTGGTCGAGACGCTCAAGAACATCTACAAGATCGAGGAGCTGCGCAAGCGTGTGATCTACACGATTGGTCTGCTTCTGATCTACCGCTTGGGTAGTTTCGTAGTGATTCCGGGTATCAACCCCAACGTCTTGGGCGAGGGTTCGGCGTATGCCAGCCAGCTGGAGGGCAACGGACTTCTGGGTCTGTTGAACGTCTTCTCTGGAGGTGCATTTGGTAACGCCGCCATCTTTGCACTCGGAGTCATGCCGTACATCACCGCCTCGATTATCATCCAGCTGATGGGTATGATGATCCCGTATTTCCAGAAGATGCAGAAGGAGGGTGAGAGCGGTCGCCGCAAGATGAACCAGTGGACTCGTTTCCTGACGATCGGTGTGCTGATGTTGCAGGGTCCGGCATTCATTGCCAACCTCTACCACCAGGCCCCCACGGCGTTCGTTTACGGCAATACGTTCGGTTTCGTTTGCTATGCAACGACGATCCTGATCGCCGGTACCATGTTTATCATGTGGCTGGGCGAGAAGATCACCGACAAGGGTATCGGTAACGGTATCTCGCTGATCATTATGATCGGTATCGTGGCACGTCTGCCGCACGCGCTGTTGGCCGAGGTCAACGCCCGTTTCCAGACGGCTACCGGTAGCGCCATCATGCTGATCCTCGAGCTTGTGCTGCTGTTCCTTGTCTTCATGGCAACGATCGCGCTCGTACAGGCTGTCCGCAAGGTGCCCGTACAGTACGCCAAGCGTATCGTCGGTAACAAGCAGTATGGCGGTGTACGTCAGTACATTCCGCTGAAGATGAATGCTGCGAATGTGATGCCCATCATCTTCGCACAGGCTCTGATGTTTGTTCCGATGTTGTTCACCGGTACGGCTTTCGCAGCTGCCTTCAGCTCGATGACCGGGTTCTGGTACAACTTTACGCTGGCTGTGTTGGTAATTGCCTTCACCTACTTCTACACGGCAATTATCATCAATCCTCAAATGATGGCCGATGACATGAAGCGCAACGGCGGCTTCATCCCGGGAGTGAAACCGGGTAAGCAGACCGTAAGCTACATCGACACCATCATGACGCGTATCACCCTGCCGGGTTCGATCTTCCTGGCCATTGTGGCAATCATGCCTGCGCTGGCCATTCGATTCCTCGGTATTCAGCAGGAGTTCGCCTACTTCTATGGCGGTACGTCGCTGCTGATTATGGTGGGTGTGGTACTCGACACTCTGAAGCAGATAGAGAGCTACTTATTGATGCGCCACTACGATGGTCTGATGAAGACGGGTCGTATCCAGGGTCGTCATTAAAAATAAGTGATCTTTAGAGACAAGTTAGCACAGAAAAGATGATATTTCTGAAAACGGACGAGGAGATCGAACTCCTCCGTGAAAACAATATCTTGGTATCGCAGACCCTGGCCGAAGTGGGTCGCCACATTCGGCCGGGCGTCACGACCAAGGAGCTGGATCGAATCGCAGAGGATTTCATCCGCTCGCACGGAGCAGTGCCCGCTTTCCTCGGATACCAGGGCTACCCCGCCTCGTTGTGTATTTCGGTCAACGAGCATGTGGTTCATGGTATTCCGTCGGACAAGATCGTTCTGAAGGAGGGCGATATTGTTTCGGTAGATTGCGGTACGTTTATGAAGGGGTTTGTTGGTGATTCGGCATATACGTTTGCCGTTGGAGAGGTTGCCGAGGAAGTACGACAACTGATGGAGGTCACCAAAGAAGCTCTTTATAAAGGTACAGCGCAGGCCAAGGCCGGAAATCGCGTAGGCGACATTTCGGCGGCCGTGCAGGAGTACGCCGAGAAGTTCGGCTATGGCGTCGTAAGAGAATTGGAGGGACACGGATTGGGTCGGAAAATGCACGAGGATCCGGGTGTTCCCAATTACGGTGCCCGAGGCCGAGGTCCTCTGTTGAAGGAGGGCATGGTCATCTGCATTGAGCCGATGATCAACATGGGCAATAAGTCGGTAGTATTCGAAGAGGACGGCTGGACCGTTCGCACGCGAGATCGCAAACCGTCGGCACATTATGAGTTTGCCGTTGCGATTCGCAAGAACGGGCCGGACGTGCTGACGGACTTCAGCATCATCGAACAGGCTATTTAAACAACGAAGCTCTATGGCAAAACAAGCTGCTATCGAACGCGATGGGACGATCATCGAGGCACTGTCGAACGCAATGTTCCGCGTTGAGTTGGACAATGGTCATGTATTGACGGCCCACATTTCGGGAAAGATGCGAATGCACTACATCAAGATCCTTCCCGGAGACAAGGTAAAGGTTGAGATGACCCCGTATGATTTGACGAAGGGTCGCATCTCGTTCCGTTACAAATAACCAAGGAGAAAATTAACCAGATTGCTTGAAAAACCATGAAAGTAAAAGCATCCATCAAGAAGCGTAGCGAGGATTGCAAGATCGTGAAGCGTAAGGGTAAGCTCTACGTGATCTGCAAGAAGAATCCTAAGTTCAAAATGCGCCAAGGGTAATATTCAAAC
>CAYOEE010000178.1:0-3703 GCA_964402935.1 uncultured Alistipes sp.
TAGATAGAAACGAGGTTTTTGTATATGACGAAGGCTGGGGTAATCCTCTTTTGAACGGTGCGGGATCATCCTATACTCTCATTTGGGATGACTATACAATCTATAAATGTTGGTGGAATTTTGCCGAAAGTTGCGAAAGTTATCGTAAAATTGAACACGAAGGCGATCACTATGCTGCCTTGATGCGCGAATTCGGAAAGGATGCCCAAGTGGTTGCCTTTGTGGAGAATGTATTGATCATTCAGTACCATGACGACTACGGCCGATTCATCCGTCAAATTGCCTATATCAGAGATAGTCGCGATGAAATTATTGATAAGTTCCTAAAGGATGTAGAGATGTAGTTTGGTTTCACAACAAGTTTCAGGAAGTTGTATAACAAATGGGGGCTTAAGCCTATCACCTTGTTATACAACTTCTTTCTGTAGTTACAACCGCTCGACCAACGCGTCGTAGTAGCGTTTCGTAACGGGAACCTCCTGGCCGGCGGTATGCAGTTCGGCCACAATGACCCCCTCCTTTTCGCGGCGCAGGGTCTTCACCTGCGCGGGGTTGAGGTAATAGGAGCGGTGGCAACGGACCAGACCGCCCTGCGCACAAAGCTCCTCAATCGAGCGCATCGAGGCGCGCACCAGGTAATCACGCATACGCTCCCCCTCCAAATAGACCACCTGCACATAGTTCTCCTTGGCGGCAATATAGAGCACCGAGGCGGCCGTGACGACCAGCTTCAGATTCTTCCGCTCGTCGTAAAAACGCATCTTCTGCTCCTCGGTCGGCTCGGCAAGGGGTTGTCGGTAGCGATCGACCAAAAAGAGGGCCATGGCCGTGATGACATAGGGGAAAATCACGATCGGGAAGACCCATCCATAGACACGCGCCACGACCACAAAGTAGGGATCGACGCAACGCGCCATGAGCCACACATAGAGTGCCACAAAAAAGACCGTCACGGTAATCTCCATGAGGCACCAAAAGTAGTAGGTGAGTCGATCGATGCGGTTACGCACGAAGTGGAAAATGGTGCGCATCATAAGTACCGAGCCAAACACAATGCAGGTGATGAGTGTCACATTCACCCCGAACGAGAAGCGACCCAGCTGGAGCTGCTCCGCAAGGTTGAAGGGGCGATAGATCAACACAAAGGCCAGAAAGGCCAACGGCACAGCCACCGCATGGATGGCCTGCGAGGTCGGTTTGCGAAACGAAGCGGGTAGATCCAACATATTTTACTCCCTTTTTAGCGTGTGACGAATGTACAAATATATGTTTTTTATCCCAATATTCCGCATTTTATCCCTAAAAGTAACTATAAATCCCGAAAAAATACCAAAAGTCACGAAAGTTTCCCCTGCCTGAAATTCGGCGTTAGTTTTGCGGTGTGCAATTCACAAAAACATTCATTCCATGAAACGCATTACCGCTTTTGGAGACTCGATCATGCGCGGCGTGGTGCTCGACAAGGCCACCGACAAGCCCCGCTATACCCTTTTGGAGGAGAACTTCTCGACCCGTTGTGGCACAACGCTCGGCCTCGAGATTCACAACCACGGACGCTACGGCAACACCACCTCGCACGGCCTGCGCGAATTGGAGCGTCGCAAGGAGCAGATTGCCGCCTCGGACTTCTGCGTCCTGGAGTTCGGAGGCAACGACTGCGACCACCCCTGGCAGGAGATCGCCCGCAATCCCCGCGGGGAGCACCGTCCCGTGACCCCGCTCCACCACTTCGCGGCCCAATACCACGAGCTGATTGCCGGCATCCGCCGCCTGGGATCGACCCCCGTGATCCTCTCCCTGCCGCCGATCATCTCGGATCGCTATTTCGAAAATTTCAGCCGCTCGATGAACGCCGAGGAGCGCAACAACATCCTCGACTGGCTGGGCGGAGCCGTGGAGAACATTACGCGCTGGCATGAGATGTACAACTTGGAGCTTTTCAAACTCTCGAACCTCTTGCGGGTGCCGATTATCGACATCACGACCCCCTTCCTCTCCGAGCGTCACTACCGCAACCTGGTTTGTGACGACGGCATCCACCCCAATGCCGCGGGTCATCGCCTGATCGCCGACACGATCTGCCGCTACGCACAAGACTACATCTAAGCCCCAAAAACGATGCTTATAGCCCTTTTCAGCCTTCTGATGGGACGGTGGGTCATCCGACTGCACGACCGCCGTATAAACAAAAATCTCCCCGTCAAACGAGGAGATTTTTAGAAAAGCATTGCGTATTTCTACCGCACCGGCTTAATATCCTTCACGCGGAGCTGCGTGGTCACCATCCCGCGGTAGTGGTTCTCGACAATCTGATAGCAGACATCAATGGCACGACCGCCACGCACCCACTCGTAATGGGTCGGCTGCTGGAAAGCAATGGCCGGAATCTTCGTGTTGGGCTTCTGGCGCTGGATCAGATCCATCTTCAGGTGCTCACGCTCCATACCCACCAACTTGGCATCGCCCTGGTTGCTCACGCTGCGCGTCATAAAGACAGGCGAGGCGTTCCCCGGGCCGAAGGGCTGGAACTTATTCAGGTTCTGGCGGAACTCGTTCGTAATATCCGAGAACAACAGTTCGCTATCCACATCGACCTGCGGAATGAGCATCTGCGGGTCGATATTCTCCTCCACAAAGGCGTTGAAACGACGCGTGAACTCCTCCACATTTTCGGGCTTCATCGTCAAACCTGCCGCATACATGTGGCCACCGAAGTTCTCGAGCAGATCCGAGCAGCTCTCCACCGCCTGGTAGAGGTCAAATCCCGGTACCGAGCGAGCCGAACCGGTCACGAATCCGTTGCTCATCGTCAGCACCACCGTCGGTCGGTAGTAGGTCTCGATCAGACGCGAAGCGACGATACCCACGATACCCTTCATCCACTTCGGATTGTAGATCACGGTGCTCTTCAGCGCCTTGAGCTGCGGGTTGTTCTCAATGTAGTCGTGCGCCTCCTGCGTCACCGAGCGGTCGATCGTCTTGCGATCCTGGTTGTAGGAGTCGATCACCTCGCCAAACTTCGTGGCTTCCGACTCGTTACCCTCAATCAGCAACTCGACAGCCGCATGACCACCCGAGGGCGAAGCGTTCTCGTCGTGCTCATCCATGCGCATACGACCGGCGGCATTGATGCGCGGGCCGATCTTGAAGACGATGTCGTCGATGGTGATTTGGTGCTTGTCGAGGCCGCAAATCTTGATGATCGACAACAAACCCTTCGAGGGGCGACGATTGAGGTTCTGAAGGCCGAAATAGGCCAAAATACGGTTCTCGTCGCTCAGCGGAACAATGTCCGAAGCGATCGAGACGACCAGCAGATCCAGCAAATCGAGGATCTGGTGGAAGGGGATTCCGTTCTTCTGTGCGTAGGCCTGCACGAGCTTGAAGCCCACGCCGCAGCCCGACAATTCGTCGAACGGATAGGAGCAATCGACCCGCTTGGGGTCCAAAACTGCCACCGCCTGGGGAATCTCCTCGGCAGGCAGGTGGTGGTCGCAGATGATGAAATCCACGCCCTTGGTCTTTGCATAGAGCACTTTCTCGGTGGCCTTGATGCCACAATCCAAAGCAATAATGAGGCTCACACCCTTGCGAGCGGCTACATCAATGCCTCTAACCGAAATGCCATACCCTTCGGTGTAGCGATCCGGAATGTAGAAGGTCAGGTTTTTATGCCCGATCTGGCGCAAGAACTTATAGACCA
>CAYOEE010000179.1:0-3690 GCA_964402935.1 uncultured Alistipes sp.
TCCTCTTTAGAAGTGGTAGCAAACCTGCAAATTGATGCGGTTGGCGTGGCCCTTCAGCGAATCCATGTTCTTACGCGAACCGTAGAGGTACTCGGCTCCGATCGAGCAACGAGGCGTCAAGGCATAAAAGACGTTTCCGAAGATGTAGCGACCTTGGTGGTACATATCTCCCGTGGTAAAGCTGTCGTCATGATCGACCTGCACCATCGAATAGCCGCCCGAAAGCCAGCATCGGGGCGAGAGATTGATGCGAGCAGCAGCCTGCCAACCCCACATCTTGAGCGCCGAGATGGCCTCGCCCGAACTATCGGGAACAAGATCAAGCCCCGAGCCGGTAAGGTCTTGGATGTAAGGGGTGATACCTTTGCCATAGACACCGTTCATGTAGAAGCGCAGCCACTCCCATGCCTTGATCGTACCGCTCAGCTGTACACCCCAGCCGAAGAGGCTCTTATTCTCGTCCACCACTGCGTTGCGCACATACATATTACGAAAGACGGCCGATGCGCGCAGGTGGCTCGATCGCTCTGCATCCCAGGCATATTGGAAATAGACCGGGAAGTCGGGGATGCGCTGACGCATTTCGAGGAACTTCTGGTTGTAGGTCGCCGACACGGAGGGCATCTCGGCCGCAGCACCGAGCGTAAAGTGCTTATCGGCAAAGCTATACTCGTAGCGAATCATCGTGGCGAAGTTGAAGTTGTAGGCATTCGGCCCTTGGAAGTCGATCGTAAGGGGCGCTGCCTGCAGGTCGCAGAAGGTGGTTACATCACGACCCAGCGTGAAGCCCAACATCGAAACGTAGGCCGAACGAACACGCGGCGTGTAGCTCTTTTCCGCACCGCCACGGAAGTCGGCATCGACATAGATCACCACGCGCCCCAGCGTATTCGAGTTGGCGATACCTTTAAAATAAAGGCGCGAGGTGGAGGCATCCATCAACAACTGCTGGCGGTTGTTGTAGTTGGCCGTCAGCGAAATGTCGTAGGGGATAAAATCGAGATTATCCGAGATGCCGTCAAAGTCATACGAGGCTCTGAGAGCGATGAATCCGCCCAGAGCGAGCGAAAAACGGTTGTCGCGCGTAGCAAAGATAAACATCGGTCGTTCGGTCTGCTGTGCGCCGTGGCGATGCGTTTCGAGGTAATCCTGCGTAGCATCGCTCATGAGCGAAAGTTTGTCGCAGGCATCATCCACCGCGACGCTCTCCTCGACACCAATGAGGTAGATCGTCGGGGAGTACTCCTCCTTGGGTTGCAGCGCCTGAGCGGTTGCGGCCGATGTTACCACGAGGGCCGCCATGAAAAGTAGAATGTGTTTCATAAGCCGAATGTGATTTGGTTGAATGTCTCTTTTTGTGTTTATCCCCATGCGGGGTGTTTCGGCAGAGATTTTTGCAAGATATGTGCCAAAGATGTGTTGCACGAGAAAGCTGACCAGCATCACTTTTGCAGATGCCCGTTTTTTTTTGTACCTTTGTCCTATGTTAGGAATATTGATGTCGGTGGTCATCTATGGCCTTTTGGTGCGCGATGTGCTGCTCCTTCGGACGCTCAAAAAGCGGGGCGCCGAGGTGCGTGCGCGTCGTCGCTTGGTGTGGCTGTTGCTGTTCTTCGACCTGCTGCCCGTCCTGCTGATGATCGGCTACCTGATCGACAATCCGCCCTTGGTGATGCGTTTTTCGATGTGGGTCACCTGGTGCTGGATGGTCGTCACGGCCCTGCGCCTGAGCTACGCCCTTTTCGCGCGCCTCATAAACCGTTCGATCGGTGTTTTGGCCGCAACCGCAGCAGTCGGAGCGCTCGTCTATGGCGCTGTGTGGGGACGATGCAACCTGCGCACAGAGCAGATCGAGGTCTGTTCAAACCGCCTTCCCGCATCTTTTGACGGCCTGAGGATCGCCTATTTCTCGGATCTGCACCTCGGTGCGCTGGTCCATACCGAAAAAGAGGTGGGGCAGGTCGTAGAGCGCATCAACGCCCTGCAACCCGATGTGGTACTCTTCGGGGGCGACCTGGTCAATATTCGACACTCGGAGCTGGACGAGCGTGCCACCCGCCTTTTGCAAGAGATTCATGCGCCGGTCTATGCCGTGATCGGCAACCACGATGTCGGCACCTATATTCAAGATTCGGTCGCTTTGCCCCACGAAGAGAGCTACCACCGTCTTGTGGAGCAACAACGCGCAATGGGGTGGTGTGTTTTGCAGGATACAACCCTCTACCTGAGTCGCGGAGGCGATTCGATCTCCCTCTCGGGCTTTGCCTACAATCCCGATTTCAAGAAGGAGCGCCACGACCGTGATCTGCCGATGTCGGGAGCCGATAAGGGCTACCGCGGAGTACCGACCGAACTCTTTAACCTGACACTGATCCATGTACCGCAACATTGGGAGGAGATTCTCCAACGCGGTTATGGCGATCTGACCCTCGCGGGACATACCCACGCCATGCAGCTCAAACTCCGCCTCGGAAAAGGTCGCGGAATCTCACCTGCACGGTTGATCTATCCGCGCTGGAGCGGTCGCTACGAACAGGACGGACGAACACTTTACATCAACGACGGAATCGGCTATGTGGCCTATCCGATGCGTATCGGTGCCCGTCCCGAAATCACGCTAATAACACTAAAACGATGCGAATAACTCTTTCATACGCAACCTCTAAGGATGGTTATCTCGACGATTGCTCGAACAATCGTCTAATCCTCTCCACGCCCGCCGACTGGGAGGCGGTCTATCGTCTGCGCAGCGAGCAAGAGGCCATTTTGATTGGTGCCGAAACCCTGCGTCGTGACAATCCGTCGCTTAAACTCGTTCCCACGCGCGTGGTCATTTCCCGCAGCGGCAATTTAGACCCCAAGGCCCGTTTTTTCACCGTGGGTGAGGCCCAGCGCATCGTCTTTACCGAGCAACCGAATCCTGCATTGGAGGAGGTGGCCGAGGTGATTGTTTGTCACGCGGGAATCACGGCTCGACGCGTAGTGACCGAGTTGGAGCGTCGAGGCATCAACCGCCTGTTGGTGGAGGGTGGCGCACAAACGTTGCATCTTTTCCTCAGCGAAAACCTGGCCGATGTGGTACGCACGGCCATCAACCCCTCGATCGAAGTGGGTGAGCGCGGCTATGCTCCCTTCCGCTTTACGCCTCCCGAAGGTGCGGAGGTAAGGCGCGAATGGCTCGACGGGATGGAGGTTACGACCACCGTGCTTCACCCTGACACCACGGAGGAGGACCTGAAGGAGTTGCAGGCGGCCATTGACCAGAGCCGTCGCTGTATTCCCGACGCCGGTTCGTACTGCGTGGGGGCAGTTATCGTAACCCGCGACGGAGAGCGTTTTACGGGCTATACGCACGAAAGCTCACCCACGCATCACGCCGAGCAGGAGGCACTGAAAAAGGCTGTCGAGGCGGGCGCAGCGTTGCGAGGAGCGACAATCTACGCCTCGATGGAGCCTTGCACGATGCGCAAGAGCGAGCCGAAAAGTTGTACGCGACTGATTCTGGAGCATGGACTGCATCGGGTCGTCTTTGCCTGCTACGAGCCGAGCAAATTCGCACAATGCGAGGGTGCTTGCACGCTCCGCGCTGCCGGTCTCGATGTTCGCGTCTATCCCGACTTGGCGGAGGAGGTCTTAAAGATCAACAGCCACCATTGGAAGAATTAAGAGAGGAAAGAAAGAAATTCGATG
>CAYOEE010000180.1:0-3688 GCA_964402935.1 uncultured Alistipes sp.
TCGAACACGCCGTCGTTGTGGGTCTTGCGGTAGTGCGTAAAGATATCCTTGACCTTCTCGTCCACCTCTACGCCCTGCTCACGACAGGCGCGCGATACGACATTGATACCGCCAAAGGGCTTGATGGCACGCTTCAGCAGCTCGTCGGTCTGAAGACCCACGATCAGTTCATTCTCGCGGTCGATATAGCCCGCCTTGTGCGACGTGATGCTCGATACGGTTTTGTTATCCAGCGCGCGCACGCCACCGCGCGCACGCTCCTCCTCGATCGCCTCGAGGCACTTGTTCCATACGTTGAGCGTTCTTTCGGTCGGCTTTTCGAGGAACGAAGCATCCCCGTAATAGGGCGTGAGATTGGTCTGTACGAAGTTTGAAACGTTAACCTCGTCACACCACAGACCGGCTTTAAATTGCATATTGTTATCCATAATTAAGCTAACTCTTGAGTTGGTGCAAATGTACGCAATTTTAGTCTATATAGCAACTTTTGACAATACCTAATGATGGGTATTTGATCCTATCGGGGCGATATTGGCAGAAAGTTACATATTTTGTTATTTTGGTGACAAATTCTCGGTCGAAGCCTCTTTGTTTGATTTCTCCTGCATCGGCTTGCAAATAACGCAAGAATCGCTATCTTTGTGAAAACTCAACTAATCGTTATGGCTGATAACTATTTGGAGAAGAAGATGGAGGATTACAAGGCCAAGTCTGCCGCGACGACCAAGAGCCGTCTCTCGCTGGCTAAGCTCCTCCGCAAGAATCGTAGTCACCGCGGGTACGATCCGCTGTTTGTGGTGCGCGAGGATCAGATGCGTCGCCTGCTTGAGGTAAGTCGTCTGGTTCCCTCGGCTCGCAACCTGCAAGCCCTGCGCTTTCGCCCCGTGTTGCATGACGAGGCGCACAAGGTCTTGCCTCATATTCGGTTGGGTGGCGCACTCCCCCACCTCAAACTCCCCTACGAAGGGACGCAGCCCGAAGCCTTTATTGTGGTATGCTCGGCTGTTGAGCCGGATCACTATGTCTGGATTGACCTCGGCATCACGGCGCAAAGCATCCTCTTGCAGGCGGCCGAGATCGGGTTGAACGGCATCATGATCGGAGCTTTCGACAAGGGGGCTGTGCGCGAAGCGTTGCAACTACCCTCTGACCCGCTGTTGGTGATTGCACTGGGTAAGGGAATCGAGCACATTGAGTTGGTCGATATTCGTGCCGATGAGCCTCACGCCTACTATCGGGACGAGGCCGGTGTGCATTACGTTCCGAAAGTGTGCCTGGAGGATTTAATCTTGAAATAGGGTTGCAAAATTCATTTTCTCGGTGTATCTTTGTCACACCAATGCGGTAGTAGCTCAGTTGGTAGAGCATCAGCTTCCCAAGCTGAGGGCCACGAGTTCGAGCCTCGCCTACCGCTCACGGAAAGACAGGGAAACCGAGAAGAACGGTTTTCCTGTCTTTTTTCTTTGTGTAAGGTGACTTAAAGTTGCTTAAGGGGGCTTAAAGGCTTAATGCCTTTTCCGCTTTTTACTCGCTTAAAACCATGAAAAAACTCCTAATCCTTGCGCTGGCCCTTCAGTTGGTGGGTTGTGCGCCGAAAAAGGTCGAAGTGGCGACCTTTCAAAATCCTGTAATTTTTGCCGATGTGCCCGATGTGGATGTCGTGCGTGTCGGTGGTGACTACTACATGGTTAGCACCACGATGCACCTCTCGCCGGGTGCGCCCATCATGCACTCCAAGGATCTGGTGCATTGGGAGACAGTGAGCTACCTTTTTGATCGCCTGGACGAAAGCCCGCAAAACGATCTGGAGGGTGGCCATATCTACGGCAAGGGGCAGTGGGCCTCCTCGATTCGCTACCACGAGGGCGTTTACTACGTCCTCTTTGGCACGGGTAACCGCACCTATATATATACGACCCGCGACCCGCACGGCAAATGGGAGAAACGTTGCGCGCTGGATACCTACCTGCACGATCCTGCACTCCTGTTCGACGATGGGCATATCTACATCGCCTATGGTGCGGGACAGATCCGCATCGTGGAGCTGAAGGAGGATCTCTCGGCCTTGAAGGAGGATGGCTTGAATGCGTTGGTAATCAACCGCGAGCCGGCCGGCCTGCTGGAGGGTACGCACCTCTACAAAATCGGTGATACCTATTACATGATGGTCATCTGGTGGCCGAAAGGCGGAATCCGCACTCAGCTCTGCTACCGCTCGAAACAGCTTGCAGGACCTTACGAGGTGCAGGTTGTCTTGTCCGATGACCTCGGCTTCGATCGCCACGGCGTGGCGCAGGGGTGTTTGATCGATACCGAGTCGGGTGATTGGTACGCCATGCTCTTCCAGGACCATGAGGCGGTGGGTCGTGTACCGGTTTTGATGCCTTGCCGTTGGGTCGATGGTTGGCCGATGCTGGGCGACGAGCATGGTAAAGTACCTCCCGAGATGGCCGTTCCCGTGCAGGGTGTGGAGCCGAAGGGAGCGATGGTCGTGAGCGATGATTTCGAGAGCGACAAGCTCGGTCTTACCTGGCAGTGGAACCACAACCCGGATAACACCCTTTGGTCGCTCACGGAGCGTCCGGGCTTTATGCGCCTAAAGACCGGCAAGGTGGTCGAGACGATCTTCCAGGCGCGCAATACCCTTTCGCAACGCACCGAGGGCCCGCGTTGTCAAGCTACGGTGAAACTGGATATCGCGGCCATGCAGGCGGGTGATCGAGCAGGTTTGTCGGTCTATTGTTCCGAGCCGGGTACGTTGACCGTGCACCGTGAGGCGGGTGCTACTACCCTACAGATGACCGATCGCGGTGAGGTGATGGCCTCTGCTCCGTTGCAGAGTGATTGCGTGTGGCTCCGTGCAGAATGTGACTTTACGACCGATACGGCTCGCTTCAGCTTTAGCGAAGATGGCCGGTCGTGGCAACCGCTCGGCAGTGAATTTCACATGATCTACAACCTGGTTCACTTCATGGGTAATCGCTTCGCCATCTTTAACTATGCCACATGGCAGGCGGGCGGATGGGTCGATGTTGATTCGTTTGAATATGACCGATTGACAGAATAAAAAAGATGGTGGCCCCTTTCGTGCCACCATCTTTTATTTGCTCGTGTTGCACTTAGCAACCCAGCACCTTCTTGAGCGAAGTGATATTCGCTGCGCTCGTGAGCTTCTTGCCCTCGGGCGTGTAGAGATCGTCGATGCGAGCCTTGAAATAGGTCTCCACCTTGTTGCGGACGATCTTCATCGTCGAGTTCACCAGGCCGTTCTTCTCCGTGAAGGCCTCATCGACGATGGCCAGTGCGCCAGGTAACCAGCGGTGCGGGAACTCGTCGCCATAGACGCCACCCTTGCGGTACTTGTCGATCTCGGCGCCAATGAGCTTGGCAGCAGCCTCGGCCTGCTCCTCGGCGGGCAGCTGACCTACCTCGCGCTTCAGGGCATCCTTATTCGGCACTACGACAGCCGTCGTGTAGGGACACTGGTTGTTGTAGAGGATGATCTGGTCGATCAGGGGCGACTTATCTACAATCGCCTCCTCCATGCCCTCGGGGCTGTACTTCTCACCGTCGCTCGAAATCAGCAGACTCTTGAAGCGACCCAATACATAGAGGAAACCATCCTTACCCATGTAACCCATATCGCCCGTGTAGAGCCAGCCGTCGCGTACCGTGTCGGCCGTCGATT
>CAYOEE010000181.1:0-3653 GCA_964402935.1 uncultured Alistipes sp.
GGTGATCAAAAGATCACCTTTTTTTGTGTTGTTACGATTTACGTTACGCGTATACACGTACGCGCGCGAATGAGAGGGGGCAAAGTTTAGAATTGCTCAAACGCTCCACCGACTTTCGCAAGTGATCTCGGAAAAGGCTACTGGGGCTACTAAACTTCTCTCTTTACTCTTTGCTCTTCCCTCTTTACTCTTCTCTCTTCCCTCTCTTTCCTCTTTGCTCTTTGCTCTTTGACCTGCCTTCGGCAGCTCGACCTTGCTTCGGCTCGGCAAAGTCCGCAAGCGGCCTCTGCACTCGCCTTAATCGCAAGGTTATCTCTCTCCTCTTCGCTCTTCGCTGTTATTTTTTTTTTCGTAGCTTATATATAATATAAACGATTTTTTCTATATTTGTAAGTTAGAATGACTATCTACTGCAAGCTATGAAGAAATTTTTACTCCTTTTCGCCACAACACTCCTAGCCGTTACGGTGTCGGCGCAAGAGCAGAATCACGGCCGACGGGTCGTTGAAGGCTCTTTCTGGGATAATTGGGAGCTTTCGGCCGGTATGGGTGCAGGTATGCACACCGAGCGCGGCACGGGTGAAGGTGCTTTCGGGCAGAAGCTCGGTTTCGAGGGCAACTTCTCGATTGTCAAGTGGTTCAGCCCCGTGGTGGGTCTGCGTGCCCAACTCCAGGGAGGTCGCCTCTCGAACTACGATCTCGACGAGGGTCGTAAGCGTTGGCCCTACCTCTTTGCCCATGGCGATGTGCTCATCAACTTCTCGAACCTCGTAGGCGGTTACCGCGAGGATCGTGCCTACTACCTCATCCCCTTTGCGGGTGCAGGTTCAATTTGGGCCAACTTCAGCGATAAGGCGCAGGCCGAGAACGGCTGTGGCACGTTGCAGGATTTCGCCCTCACGGCCGGTCTTTTGCACAAATTCCGCCTCTCGCCTTCGGTCGATTTCCAAATCGAGATGAAGAGCTGGCTGACGAATACCTCCGTACTGCCCATCGCCTTGAAGGAGCGCAGTTCGTGGGGGTTGAGCGCCACGGCAGGCTTTGCCTACCGCTTTGCTCGTCGCGGCTGGGATCGCGTGGAGGATATCGCCTACACGGCCGAGGATCTGGCTGTCTATCAGAACGAGGCTGCGAAGAGCGCCGAGGCGCTGAAGGCCAAGGAGCAGGAGAACGAAGCGCTCAAAAAGGCCCTGGCCAAGGAGCGTGATCGCGCCGACAAAGCCGAGGCAGCCGCTGCCGATGCCGAAGCACGCGCCCGGGTCAAGTCCGAGCCGAACAACGGCGTGGAGAACCTGATTCTCTTCTCGATCGGTTCGAAGGAGCTTTCGAAGCGCGAGCAGTTGCGCCTGGAGCAGGTGGCCGAGATGATCAAGCGAGGCGACAGCAAGAACACCTACCGCCTGGAGGGCTATGCCGACAAGCAGACCGGTTCGAAGGAGCTGAATGCCCGCCTCTCGGAGCAACGCGCCCGCGAGGTCTATGATTTCTTGGTGAAGCAGGGGGTTGATCCCGACCGTCTGAGCTACGAGGGCATGGGTGAAAAGAATCCCTACTCGAGTCAGGAGGCCAACCGTTCGGTAGCCATCAAGTAGGCAAATACGCCACCGAGGGGGAGCCCGACCATCAAAATAGGCCTTTTTCTCCCCGAAAGGGTGTTAAAAGTGCATATTTTCGCACGGAAGGTGAACAGAAAAACGAAAAAATAGTTATCTTTGCGTTGAATATTGTCGCCCGAACAGCCATCCATAGGCGCAGGGGCAAGATTCGCAAACAGAGATTGGACAAACATTTAACAAAAAACACTTTTATCATGAAGAAAATTCTTTTCATTTTCGCGCTCGGCCTCTTCGCTATGACGGCCGTAGCACAGGAGACCAAGGAGGTTGCCAAGAAGCCCTCGTTCAAGGGCTTTGTAAACAACGGTTTCTGGGATAACTGGGAGGTTTCGGTTGGTGGCGGTATCAACTACGTCGGCTGGAACAAGCTCGGTTTCCGCAAGCAGACCAACACGGGTGACAACGTAGGTTGGACGCTCGAGGCTGCTGCCACGAAGTGGTTTAACCCCGTAGTCGGTACGCGTGTACAGCTCATCGGTGGTCGTCTGAATATGTCGGACGGTCAGGGCGAGCAGTATAAGAACAACTACATTATGCCCCATGTGGATGGTGTGATCAACTTCTCGAACTGGGTAGGTGGCTATCGTGAGGATCGTACCTACTACGCCAAGTTCTTCGCCGGTTTCGGTGTAAACATCACCGACGTGAAGAATGACGCCCCCACGGGCTTCGGTTTCGATGCAGGTATGATCAACACGCTGCGCCTGGGTAAGGCCCTCGACCTGAGCCTCGAGCTCAAGGCCATCCTCACCCCGACGAAGGATATGCCGATGCCCATCACCGAGATCGGTGGCAAGTACACGCAGATCTACAGCGCTACGCTGGGTCTGAACTACCGTTTCGGTAAGCGCGATTGGGAGCGTGGTGTTCCGGGCTACACGGCCGAGGACATCAAGGCTTTCCAGGACGCTGTTGCCGCAGGTGCTGCCGCCGCTGCTGCTGCTAACGCCGACAAGGCCAAGCTCGCTCAGCAGCTCAAGGATACGCAGGATGCGCTGAAGGCCGCTCAGGATGACGCTGCTGCTGCCGCTGCCGAGGCTGCCAAGGCCAAGGAGGCACTGAAGAACAAGTCGGACAACCCGTTCCAGTCGGTAATCCTCTACGACCTGGGCGTTTCGGATCTCTCGTCGAAGGAGAAGACGCGCCTGGAGCTGATGGCCGACATGATCAAGAACGGTCCGTCGGATCGCGTTTACAAGCTGGAGGGTCACGCTGACAAGCAGACCGGTACGGCCGAGGTGAACAAGCGCGTAGCTGCCGCTCGTGCCAAGAAGGCTTACGACTTCCTCGTATCGAAGGGCGTAAATCCCGATCAGCTGACCTACGACAGCTTCGGTGACACGGCCAACCCGTACAACGGCGCTAAGGCTAACCGCGTGGTTGTGATCAAGTAATCACACCTTTCGCCAAGGAAAAAGCTGCTTCCGAAACGGAAGCAGCTTTTTTTGTTGGGTGGGGGGGGCAAGAGAAGTAAGTCCAGTAGGGTCAGTGGGCTCAGTAGGCTCAGTAGGCTCAGTAGGCACAGCAATCCACCGAATAAGGCCTATGAGGCGTACGAGGCCTATGAGAGAGTTTAAGGGCGAGGAAAGGCAGGAAAGGCAACTGGGGCTGCTGGGGCCACTGGGGCTACTGGGGCTACTGGGGCTACTGGGGCCACTGAGGCTACTGAAAAGCGTCATCCTTCGTTTCACTCAGGATGACGCTGCTCTTTACTCTCTTTACTCTCTTTAACCTCTTTCCTCTTCGCTCTTCGCTCTCTCCTCTTCGCACTCTCCTCTTCGCACTCTCCTCTCTCCTCTTTGCTCTCTCTTCTCTCCTCTACAAAAAAATCCCCGAGCCGGACGGCTCGGGGATCACTATAAGCGAGTTTTTGTTAGGACTACTCCTCGTCCTTGGCGGCCTTCTTGCTCTTCTTAGCCTCAGCCTCCATAGCGCTCTTCAGAGCAGCCAAACCGGCAATATCGCCCAGCGTGGTCTTCTCTACCGAAGCGTTGATCTTCTTCACGGTCGACTTCGTAGCGTCGGCAGCAGCACGCT
>CAYOEE010000182.1:0-3652 GCA_964402935.1 uncultured Alistipes sp.
AAGCGAGCAAACGAGTCATAGAGGTTTGCACCAAAATCACGCTGAACTTCCTTACCCGTAAAACGATAATCGGTCACGTCGGCCGTGGCTGCATCGCGCGACATATCTGTGCCATAGGGCAGGTAGTCGTAGTTGGCCAACACTGTACCGTTCTCATCGGTCACCGTGCGTACACTACCCAAATGGTCGCAGATGTAGTAGTTGGCAGCCCAAGTGTCGGTCGAGTCACACACGGCTCGTCCACCGGTAATTGCAACGCTTTCGGGTGTCAGCACCCCATCCTTCAAACGCCATCTCAAAGAACCAGTATAGACGAAACCGTCTCCGTCTGCGCCTTGAGCCTTATACTTTGTGCCGTCGGCCAAATAGGCATAATTGACGAGCGGTACGCCACTGCGACTCAGTTGCGTTGGCAAGTTACAAAGATTATACGAAATATCCTAATATTCTAATTTTCGGTTGCCAAGACCTCACCGAAAGCATATTCTGCACTATCTTTGCAACCCTAAACAGACAAATCAATAACGACCATGCACAACAAAACCAAAGGATACCTGCTGGGAGCCATCGCGGCAGCCACCTACGGCATGAGCCCGCTGTTTACCCTGCCGCTCTACCACGACGGCATGGAGCCCGACTCGGTGCTCCTCTTCCGCTATCTGTTTGCCATTCTGATCGTTGGAGCCATGCTCCTGGGGCGCGGTCACAACCTGCTGGTCGAGCGAAGGCAGTTGCTACCTCTGGCGGTCATGGGGCTCTTGATGGCCCTCTCGTCGCTCTGCTTGTTCGAAAGTTTCGAGCTGATGGCGGCCGGCATCGCCTGCACGATTCTCTTCGTCTATCCGATCATGGTCGCCACGCTCATGGCGCTCTTCTTTCATGAGCGCATCTCGGCACAAACGGCCCTCTGCATTTTGCTGGCGCTCATCGGCATCGGGATGCTCTACCGATCGAGCGAGGGGGAGGTGGTGAGCCTGAGCGGATCGCTCCTGGCGCTCGGCTCGGCGCTTTCGTATGCGATCTACATTGTCGGCGTCAATCGCCCGCTGTTCAAGGAGTTGCCCACCCTAAAGCTCACCTTCTACGTCCTTCTGTTCGGGCTGTTGCTCTTCATTGCGCGGCTCGATTTCGGGCAGTCCATCCAGACACCTGAACACGGGTACCATTGGCTCAACCTCGTGGCCTTGGCACTCTTTCCCACGGCCATCTCCTTCTTCTGCACCACGGCGGCCATTCAACGCATCGGATCGACCCCCACGGCCATATTGGGTGCACTGGAGCCGCTCACGGCCCTCTTTTTCGGGTGGGCGATCTTTCACGAGCGACTCTCTCCGCGCGAATGGGGCGGTGTGGCGATCATTCTGTTGGCCGTGACGTTCGTCATTGCCGGCAAGGAGATTCCGCCCCTGCTGATGCGACTGAGAAAAATGTTCCCCAGCATCCGCCAAACGGTCAAAAAGTCCTGACTTTTTTGTACTTTTGCGTCGTTAATGCAATAGTACGATGCAAAAGAGCCAAAAGAACCCCTCGGCAATCGTCGCCGCCATCCCCTTGGTCTTGCTGACCATTCTTTTATACGGAGTGATTCGCTGCTTCGGAAGCGACTCGATCGCCGGAGGCAGTCAGATCGCCCTCCTCTCGGCCTCCTCGGTGGCCGCCATGATTGCCATCCTCTGCTACGGACGCACCTGGAGCGAGCTGGAGGAGTCGATCATCAACCACATCCGCTCCTCGACCTCGGCCATCCTAATCCTGCTCCTGATCGGCTCGATTGCCGGCACCTGGATGATTTCGGGCGTTGTGCCGACGATGATCTACTACGGCCTCGAGATTCTCCATCCGAGCTACTTCCTCCTGGCCTCGAGCCTGATCTGCGCGGGGGTCTCGCTCATGACAGGCAGTTCGTGGACGACGATTGCCACGATCGGCGTGGCGCTCATGGGCGTGGGCGACGCCATGGGACTTCCCGAGGGGTGGATCGCCGGTGCAATTATTTCGGGTGCCTACTTTGGCGATAAAATCTCGCTCTTGTCGGACACCACGGTTCTGGCCTCCTCGACCGTCGGGGTGGAGGTCTTCACCCACATTCGCTATATGCTCTACACGACCGTACCATCGCTGCTCATCGCCCTCACGGTCTTCGGCATTGCCGGTTTTACGCTCGACCACGCCTCGGCGGCCACGGTCGATCAATATGCCGACAGCCTTTATGCTGCCTTCAATATTTCGCCCTGGTTGCTCGTCGTACCCCTTTTGACGGGTGTGCTGATTGCCCGCAAACTGCCTGCTCTGATCACCCTCTTTGCGGCAGTCGTGCTGGCCTGCATCGCCATGGTTATCGCCCAGCCTCAGCTGGTTGCGGAGGTGGCCGGTGCCGATACGCTCAACCTTGCTTCGGGCTTTAAGGGGGTTGTGATGACCTGCTACGGCTCGACCTCGATCGAGACCGGCTCGGCGGAGCTGAACGACCTGGTTTCGACACGCGGCATGGGTGGCATGATGGATACCGTGTGGCTGATCTTGTGCGCCATGGTCTTTGGCGGTGTGATGACCGGCAGTGGGATGTTGCGCTCGCTCACGGAGCTGTTCCTGCGCTTCGTGCGTCGCACCTCGGCTGTGGTTGCTTCGACCGTCGGTGCGGGAGTATTCTTCAACCTCTGCTCGGCCGACCAATACATTTCGATCATCCTCACGGGTCGCCTCTTCAAGGAGCTTTACGAGGATCGCGGACTGGAGCCGCGACTCTTGAGCCGTGCCGTGGAGGACTCGGCCACGGTCTGCTCGGTGCTCGTGCCGTGGAATTCGTGCGGCATGACGCAGGCCACGGTCTTGGGTGTGGCCACATTCACCTACCTCCCCTACTGCATCTTCAACCTCGTCAGCCCCCTGATGTCCATCTTGGTAGCGGCTATCGGCTGGAAGATTAAACGCTCGAAATAATGGCCGTAAAACTCGTTATTTTCGACCTCGACGGCACGTTGCTCAACACGATCGGCGACCTGGCCGAAGCGGCCAACGAGATGCTTCGACTGCGCAACCTGCCTCAGCACGACTACCCGACCTACTGCACCTTTGTCGGCAACGGCATCATGCGCCTTGTGGAGCGTGCCCTGCCCGAGGAGCTGCGCACGGCGGCGTATGTAGCGGCGGCGCGGCAGGATTTTCTCGACTACTACATCAACCACATCGACCGTAAAACCTGCCCCTACACAGGTATTCCCGAACTGCTTAAAGAGTTGCAACGACGCGGTATTCGGCTGGCCGTGGCCTCGAACAAATTCCAGGCCGGCACCGAAAAGCTGATCCGCTCCTTCTTCCCCGAGATTCGTTTTGAGGTCGTCTTCGGTCAGCGCCCCGATGTGCCCCTCAAACCCGACCCCGCGGTCGTCGAAGAGATTCTCTCGGTTACGGGTGTTGCACGCGAGGAGGTGCTCTATGTGGGAGATTCGGGGGTCGATATGCTCACGGCTCACGCCGCAGGAGTTCGCTCGGTAGGTGTTTCGTGGGGATTCCGCAAGCGCGAGGAGTTGCTCGACGCCCAAGCCGACCGCATGGTCGATTCGGCCGAAGAGATCCTTGGGGAAGTTGAAAGTTGAGAGTTGAAAGTTGAGAGTTGAAAGTTGAGAGTTGAAAGTTGAGAGTTGAAAGTTGA
>CAYOEE010000183.1:0-3648 GCA_964402935.1 uncultured Alistipes sp.
AGAGGAAAGAGTTGAAAGTTGAAAGTTGAAAATTGAAAATAGAAAGGCAACTAAAGGAATCCCTTAAGGAACCTTAAGTAACCTTAAGCACCCTTAAGGAACTTTAAGAAACCTTTTTCCTCCTTCCCTTTTTTTGTAACCTTTTTTCACACTTTGCAGTCTAACCCATTGAACGCAAAACCGGTAGCGCAAAAAAATGAGAAAACAAAAGTAAAACCTTAAAAACTAAATAATTATGTGGTTTGTACTCTTTACGTTGATTATCGCTGTGGCGATTTATAAAATTCTTGAATTGTCGCTGAATCGTTACGAGCGTCTGAAGGCGATGCAGAAGCTCGAGGGGCATGATCTGGTGGAGTATCTGGGCAAGGCCGCACCCCAAGAGGACTACCTCAAGCAAACGATGTGGTGGCTGATGCGTATCGGCAGTGTTCTGATTGGTATCGGCGTGGCAATGATTCAGGTAATTTGGCTGGGAAAGCAACAGCTTACCGAGGATTCGTATGGCGACACAGCCCAAATAATGCTGGTGGGAGGTATGATACTTTGTGGTGCGTTCTTCCTGATTATCGAACTCTTCATCGAGCGCAAACTCCGCAAATAAACAAGAACCAACCGCTTTTAACAATAAGCGAGGGTGTCCCGTTATAGGACACCCTCGCTTCTCTTTGCTCTTTGCTCTTTACTCTTTGCTCTTTATTCAATGCCTCTTACATGCTTCTCCCAGGCCCAGGCCGAGCGGAGCGTGTCATCGAGCTTACGCGTGGCTTTCCAGCCCAGCTCCTCGTTCGCCAGCGTCGGATCGGCCCAGATGGCGATGATGTCACCCTCACGGCGATCGGCAATCTTGTAGTTGAGCTTCAGCTCATTGGCCTCCTCGAAACGACGTACCAGCTCCAGCACCGAAACACCGTTGCCCGTGCCGACGTTGAAGACCTCGTAGGCCGCCTTGTTCTTACTCTCGATCATGCGGGTAATGGCCACCACATGAGCACGCGCCAAATCCACCACGTCGATATAGTCGCGGATGTTCGAGCCGTCTGGCGTGGGATAGTCGTTACCGAAGACCGACAGGCACTCGCGGATGCCGGCGGCGGTCTGCGTCACAAACGGCACGAGGTTCTGCGGCACACCGCGCGGCAGCTCGCCAATGAGTGCCGAGGGGTGAGCACCGATGGGGTTGAAGTAGCGCAGGGCGATACCCTTCAGATCGCCATAAGCACGCACCGAGTCGCGCAGGATATCCTCACACATGGTCTTCGTATTGCCGTAGGGCGAGGTGGCCGGCTTGCGGGGCGTAAGCTCCGTAACGGGCTGCTTGTCAGGCTCGCCATAGACCGTGCACGACGACGAGAAGACGATGTTGTGACGGCCATAGGTGCGCATCAGCTCGATGATGTTCATCAGCGAAGTGAGGTTGTTGCGGTAGTACTCCAACGGCTTCTGCACCGACTCACCCACCGCCTTGAAAGCGGCAAAGTGAATCACCGAGTCGAACTCGTACTTCTCGAACAACTCCTTGGCCAACGCCTCACGATCGCAGCAATCGACCTCGACAAAGGGGACCTCTACGCCCGTAATTTGGCGCACACCCTCAACGGCCGCCAGCTCGCTATTCGAGAGGTTATCGGCAATCACCACGTCATAGCCCGCCTCAACGAGCTCCACAGCTGTGTGCGAACCGATATAGCCCGCACCACCACTGACCAATACACAATGCTTCTTCATGATGGAAAAAAGATGGAAAAATGTTTAATTCTACGACAAAGATAGTGGAATTTTAAAACAAAGTCGCTATATTTGCTAACAAATTATCGGAAAACACACAAACCATCCTAAAAAAGCATCTATGTACACAAAAATGCAGGCTCATTTGCAGCACGAGTTGGATGAAATTCGCGCCGCAGGACTTTACAAAACCGAGCGCGTGATCTGCTCCCCGCAGCGTGCCGCCATCGAAGTGGCCGGCCGTGAGGTGTTGAACTTCTGCGCCAACAACTACCTGGGTCTTTCGGACAACAAACGCCTCATAGAGGCTGCCAAGCGCGCCATGGACGAGCGTGGCTACGGCATGTCGTCCGTGCGCTTCATCTGCGGCTGCCAGGATATGCACAAGGAGCTGGAGAAGGCCATCGCGGACTACTTCGGCACGGAGGATACGATCCTCTATGCAGCCTGCTTCGATGCCAACGGCGGTGTCTTCGAGCCGCTCTTCACCGAGGAGGATGCCATCATTTCGGATGCCCTGAACCACGCCTCGATCATCGACGGCGTGCGCCTCTGCAAGGCGGTGCGCTACCGCTACGCCAATGCCGATATGGCCGACCTGGAGGAGTGCCTGAAGAGGGCACAGGCACAGCGTTTCCGCATCATCTGCACCGACGGCGTCTTCTCGATGGACGGCAATGCCGCTCCGCTGGACAAGATCGTCGAGCTGGCCGAGAAGTATGACGCCATGGTGATGGTCGATGAGTGCCACTCGGCAGGTGTGCTGGGCAAGACGGGCCGTGGTATCACGGAGCTGTATGACCTGCGCGGCAAGGTGGAGATCCTGACCGGTACGCTCGGCAAGGCCTTTGGTGGTGCCGTGGGCGGCTTCACGACGGGTAAGAAGGAGATTATCGACATGCTGCGCCAGCGTTCGCGCCCCTACCTCTTCTCGAACTCGCTGCCCCCCGCAGTCGTAGGTGCTGGTATCGAGATGTTCAAGATGCTGGAGGAGAGCGATGCCCTGCATGACAAGCTCGTGGAGAACGTAGCCTACTTCCGCGAGAAGATGATCGCCGCCGGTTTCGACATCAAGCCTACGCAGTCGGCCATCTGCGCCGTGATGCTCTACGATGCAAAGCTCTCGCAGGACATGGCTGCCAAGTTGCAGGAGGAGGGTGTCTTCGTGACGGGCTTCTACTACCCCGTCGTGCCGAAGGGTCAGGCGCGTATCCGCGTGCAGGTCTCGGCCGGCCACGAGCGTGAGCACCTCGATCGCTGCATCGAGGCCTTCGTGAAGGTAGGCAAAGAGCTGGGCGTCCTCAAATAACAAACACAACACAATCCATAACCCAAACACATTTGACTTATGATTAAAACGATCAACTTGGATGCCATCGATCGCAAGATCTTGAAATTCCTGGTCAAGAATGCCCGTATGCCCTTCCTGGAGATCGCCCGCGAGTGTGGCATTTCGGGTGCAGCAATTCACCAGCGCATCCACAAACTCACCGAGGCCGGTGTGATTCAGGGCAGTTACATGGTTGTCAATCCCAAGATGCTGGGCTTTGACGTCTGCGCCCACATCAACATCTCGCTCAAGGACCCGCAGCAACTGCAGCAGGTGATCGACGAGCTTCAGAAGATCCCCGAAATCGTCGAGGCTCACTTTATCACCGGCAAGGGCAGTATCCAGGTCAAGCTCTACTGCCTCGATAACGAGCATCTGATGCGTACGGTTTATGACAAGGTGCTCTGTATTCCGGGTATTTCGGCTACGGAGACCATCATCTCGCTCCGCGAGGTCTTCCGCCGCCCGATTGCCGTGGAGTTCATCGACGAGGTACCCTCGAAGCGTCGCTAAGAGAACTCGACAGAACAGAACAACAACAAGAGTGTGCTCCGATGGGCACACTCTTGTTATATAAGTACGGGAGGATC
>CAYOEE010000184.1:0-3635 GCA_964402935.1 uncultured Alistipes sp.
GACTTGAAAATACGGTGCAACTCTATCAGCGTCAATTAAAATAACGCGCTGTGCCACTGTCGAATCCGATATTTCGTCGCATCGCCCGCCTTGCCAAGGAGCAGGGCGTGGATGCCTACGTCGTAGGGGGCTATGTGCGCGATTACTACCTCCGTCGCCCCTCGACCGATGTCGATGTGGTGGTCGTGGGGAGCGGCATTGCGCTGGCCGAGGCGCTGGGACGTGAGTTGCGCACCAAGGTCTCGGTCTATAAAACCTTCGGTACGGCGATGCTGCGCACCCGCGACGGGGTGGAGGTGGAGTTTGTCGGAGCGCGCCGCGAGAGCTATTCGCACGACTCGCGCAAACCGCAGGTCGAGGCCGGCACGCTCGAGGATGATCAGCGTCGTCGTGACTTTACGATCAACGCCCTTGCCTGGTCGCTCTCCGAGGAGCGCTTTGGCGAGTTGGTCGATCCCTTCTACGGCATGGAGGATTTGGAGGATTGTCTGATCCGCACCCCGTGTGATCCCGATATCACCTTCTCGGACGATCCGCTGCGCATGATGCGGGCCGTGCGATTCGCCTCGCAGCTGGGCTTTACGATCGACGACGAAACTTTCGAGGCTATTCGTCGCAATGCCGAGCGCATCCACATCGTCTCGCGTGAAAGAATCATCACCGAACTGAACAAAATTGTCCTCTCGCCCGTCCCCTCGATCGGCTTTACGTTGCTCGATCGGTCGGGACTTCTGCCGCTTATTTTCCCCGAATTAGCCGCCCTGAAGGGGGTGGAGCGACGTGGTAAACACGCTCATAAGGATAACTTTAAGCATACGCTTCAGGTGCTGGATAACGTGGCACGCAAGTCGGATGATTTGTGGCTTCGCTGGGCGGCCGTACTGCACGATGTGGGCAAACCGCAGAGCAAGGGCTACGATCCGAAGATCGGCTTCACGTTCCACGGCCACGAGGTGGTAGGCTCGAAGATGGTACCCCCGATTTTCCGTCGCCTGAAGCTCCCGATGAACGAGCACATGAAGTTTGTGCAAAAGATGGTCTTCCTGCACCTGCGTCCGATTATCCTTTCGGAGGATTTGGTGACCGACTCGGCCGTCAGAAGATTGCTCTTCGAGGCGGGGGATGATGTTGAAAAGCTGATGACGCTCTGCGAGGCGGACATCACGTCGGGCATCGACGAAAAGGTGCAGCGCTACCTGAAGAATTTCGAGCTGGTGCGCCACAAGATGAAGGATTTGGAGGAGCGCGACCGCATCCGCAACTTCCAGCCCCCGATCACGGGCGAAACGATTATGCAGACCTACGGAATCCCTCCCTGCCAGGTGATTGGCGAGATCAAGGAGCAGATCAAAAATGCGATTCTCGACGGCGAGATTCCGAACGAATACGAAGCGGCCTACGGCCTGATGGAGCGACTGGCCGAGGAGCGAGGATTGAAAAAGCAATAACCTATGCGACAGCAAGATAATACACGAGCAAACAGCCCCGCAAAACCCAATGCCGCCCTTGCGGCGGCGGTCGAGGAGGCGGTGAAGGTACTCCGCGCCGGCGGACTGATCCTCTATCCGACCGATACGGTATGGGGCATCGGATGCGATGCTACGAACGAGGAGGCCGTGCAGCGGATCTATGCGCTGAAAAAGAGCGAGAACAAGCACGCCATGCTCGTCTTGTGCCCCTCGGCCGACGAGTTGGTGCGCTATGTGAATCGCGCTCCCGGAATCGCTTTCGAGGTGCTGGAGATGGCCACCTCGCCCCTGACCCTGATCCTCCCGGGAGCTACGAACGTGGCCAAAAACCTCATCCCCGAGGAGGGGACGCTCGGTGTGCGTGTGCCCGATCATGCCTTTTGCCGGCAGCTCTTGCGTCGGCTGGGGCGTCCGCTGGTGAGCAGCTCGGCCAACCTTTCGGGCGAGAAGACTCCGCGCACCCTCTCCGAGGTTGTTCCGGAGATTGTCTCCGGCGTGGATTATGTCGTCAATCCCCGCTTCGAGGGGCGTCCTACGGGCAAACCGTCGTCGATTATCGCTTTTGGCGAAAACGGCGAGGTACGAGTGATTCGCGAATAGCCTGCACCGAGCGTCGATACCCAATCACGGTCAATACGATTCCCACGAAGATCAGCACGAGCGCCGCGAGGTTCGTGCCGTCGAATTGTGCCTGGTGGCGCAGAAGGGCCAGCACACCGGCCATGAGGGGCTGGATGTAGCGGTAGAGGGCGGTGTGGACGGCCGTCAGGTGCTCCGTGCCGCGGTAGAGCAACCACATCGGCCATACCGTGCCGAAGAGGAGAATGTAACCCAGCTCGATTTTGGCGACCACGGGCAGCTGCATGAGCAGCGAGGCGGAGATCCGATCGCCGAAAAAGGGTAGTGTGATGGCCAATCCGATGAAGTAGTACCAACCCATCACGACGCGCGAACCGAGCCGTTCGAGTTGAGGTTTGATGAGTACGGTGTTGGTGGCGATGGCAGCCACGGCGATCAAAATCAGCAGGTTGCCCCATCCGCGCGATCCGTGAACCAAGACGAATCCCTTGTCGAAAATCAAGAGCCACGCCCCTGCAAAGGTGGCGGCGATCCCGACCCAGCGCGAGAAGTTGAGCCGTTCGCCCGGATGCAGCAGGCGATCGACGATGAGCGTAAAGGCAGGGCCGAGGGTGGCAATCACCGCCCCGTCGATCGGATTGGTGTAGCTCATGCCCCACAAAATGAAGAACATCCAGCCGTAGATCACCAGCAGTGAGACGATCAAAATGCGTCGCAGGTCGTTGGCCGTGATGCGGTAGGTGCGTGGCGAGAGGAGAGCCGCCGGCACAAAAAAGAGTGCTCCGGCGATAATCTGCAACTGAAAAAGCGCTTGGAAGCCGATCCAGTGCCCCATGAGCGATCCGAAGATCGAGAAATTGACGCCGAACAGAATGTTCGACACCACCAAATCCCAATTATAGCCGATCTTCCCCACAAAAGGGTACGGGCGCAAAATGTATGCAAAAATGAAGAAGTTGCCTAATGATTTTAGCAATCAGCAGGCAGCAATCAGCGGTCAGCTTTCATTTTGCATACTCTTTGCTCTCTTTGCTCTCCTCTCTTTGCTCTCTCCTCTTTGCTCTTCTCTCTTTCCTCTTTGACCTGCCTTTGGCAGCTCGACTTTGCTCCGCCTCGGCATAGCTCGCCAGCGACCTCTGCACTCGGCTTAACCGCAAAGTTATCTCTTTGCTCTTTCCTCTTTTTTTATCGTTTCAGGGGCAGAATCTCAATCCAATAGTCGTCGGGATCGTTGATGAAGTAGAGATTCATCTTGTGGTTCTCGTAGCAGAGGCACCCCATCTCGCGGTAGTACTCGCGCAACTCCTCGTAGTCACCTTCAACGCGCAGGCAGAGGTGGCTCTCGTTCTCGCCCAGCTCAAAGGGTTTGTCGGCGTGGTCGCGCAGCCACGTCAGCTCCAGTTTGAAATCCGTGATGCCGTCACCCAGGAAGACGATGATGTAACTTCCGTCCTCGGCTACCTTGCGGTTGATCTCTTTCAGCCCCAGGGCCTTGTCGTAGAACGCGATGCTCCGTTCCAGGTTCTGCACATCGATGTTGAAGTGGTCGAATCTTGCTCCGATTTTCATGGTAATTAGGTTTAAGTA